>DATHEV010000997.1:0-9514 GCA_035318405.1 Iamia sp. | reverse complement strand
CGCCCTCGGCGACGTCGAGCCGATCGAACGCCAGGCCCTGTTGGCCGACCTCCGGCTCCACCTCGACGAGGTGGTGCGGGAGGACGTCCGCCGGCTCGACGACATCGTCGGCCCGCCCGAGGTCTACGCCGAGGAGCTGCGGGCCGCGGCCGGTCTGACCGCCCCCGCCCCGGCGCTGTTCCCACCCCCGGACCCACCGCTCCCGCCGACGGCCGCGGCCTGGCCGTGGGTGCGCGAGCAGATGAGACGGGGGTGGCGCGTCGTCGCCGAGGGCGGGCGGGACATCGTCGAGGCCGCCCGCGAGGCCATGCACAACGAGCCGGCCTGGTGGCTCCTTCGCGCCTTCCTCGCCGTCCATGCCCTCGGTGCGATCAGCTTGGGCGGCCAGGGCTCCCTGCTCCTGCCGAGGGTCATGGGCCAGCGGTCGTGGGGTCTGGTCGCCGCCTTCGCCTGCGCCGTCGTCTCGGTGCGGGTCGGCCGGGATCCCGATCGGGTGCCACTGCGGGTCGTGCGCATCGCCAACGTGATGATCGTGGTGATCGGCGGCATCGCCGTCCTGAAGCTGGGCGTGGCCTGAGGCCTGACGTCAACCATCGCCGGCGTTCGCCCGTCTCAGGTACGTGGTCGACGAGACGGTGACGGAGACGGACCTGGAACCGCTGCGGGCGGCCTACGACGCCCACGCCCGGCCGCTGCTGCGCCTGGCCGTCGCCCTCACCGCCGACCCGGCCCTGGCCGAGGATCTCGTCCACGACGCCTTCGTCCGCCTCCACCGGGCGGCCACGCCGCCGGCACCCGAGGCCGAGGGCGCCTACCTGCGCCGGATCGTCACCAACCTGGCCCACGACCACCACCGTCACGGGGCCGTCGTGCGCCGCCTGGCTCCGGCACCTGACGACCCGGCCCCGTCGGCCGAGCTCGACGCCCTGGGCGGCGACCGGGCCCGGGCGGTGGCCGCCGCCGTCGCCTCCCTGCCGGCCCGCCAGCGGGACTGCGTCGCCCTCCACTACTTCGGCGGGCTCACCGACGCGGCCGTCGCCACCGAGCTCGGCATCTCCGCCGGCTCGGTGAAGACCCACCTGCACCGGGCGCGCGCCGCCCTCGCCCTCTCCCTGGAGGACCACCGATGACCGACATCGAGCAGATCCTGCGCGACCACGCCACCGCCGCCGATCGCACCGAGCCCTCGCCCGACGGCTGGGACCGCCTCGTCGCCCGGCTGGAGGACGAGCCGCCGATCATCGTGCCCGTCGACGGTCGGGCGGGGCGCCGCGGGCGCGCCGCGCGGGTGCCGGTGCTGGCCGCGGCGGCTGTCGTGGTCGTCGTCCTGGTCGCCGCCGGCGTGGCCCTGGCCCGCTCCGGCGACGACGGGCCGGCGCCGGTCGCCACCGATCCCTCGGCGCCACCGGCGACGAGCGGACTGCGCCCGACGCCCGGCTTCCGCAACGACACGGACGTCGACCAGGCCTCCCGCCCGAATCGGATCATCGCCGTGGTCGACCACGATCGCGACAGCTACCCCGACGTGGTCCGGATCGAGGACCTCGTCCCGTTCGACGACGACCCGGCCGACGTGACCGTCCTCGTGGCGGGCGCCAGCGTCGCCCCGAACCGCATCCGATCGGTCGACGTGAGTGCCGAGGGGACCGCCCTGTACGGCGTGTGCTGCGACCTGATGGAGGGCGAGGTCCACGAGGTCGACATCGCCGACGGCACCGACCTGGGGCTCGTGGCGGTCGGCACCTCGCCGGCGGTCTCGGGCGACGGCCGGCTCCTGGCCACGGTCACCAAGGACCAGCGCACCTCCCTGCTCGACCGGGAGACGGACCAGGTGACGTGGTTCGACGGGCCGACCGGCGCCCACGACGAGATCACCGGGCTGAGCCTCTCGCCCGACGGCGCCATGCTGGCCCGCGAGCGGATCACCCGGGGCGCCGACGGCACGGTGGTGGTCACGGCCGTGGACGTCACCGCCACCGATGACCCCGACGGCTGGGAGCCGATCGAGCGCTCGTCCGGCGCCGGGCTCCCGGCCTTCATGCCCGACGGCCACCTCGCGCTCGGGCTCGGCACCTACGAGACCAGCGCGGGCCACGACGAGGTGCACGCGTCGGAGGTCGGGATGGCCGACCTCTCCACCGGCGCGGTGCGCTGGTCCGTGGGCGGAGGCGGCTTCTCGTTCACGTTCTTCGATGCGACCCCCGACGGGCAGTGGGTCATCGTCGGCCGGGAGGGGCTCCTCCGGGCCTTCGCCGCCGTCGACGGCTGGCTGTACGACAACGGCTCGGTGGGCGGCGTGGACGGCATGGTCGACGCCGCCTGGTGAGGCGACCCGCGGGGTGCGGCCGGCGGGCAGGTACCGTCGGGCGCCATGCGCCCGCTGAGCGAGGTCCGTGACCTGGTCCTGGCTCGCTGCCCGCGCCTCGCCCCCGAGGAGCTCACGCTCCTCCAGGCTCGCGGCTGCGTCGTGGTCGACGACGTGGTGGCCGACGCCGACCTGCCGGGCTTCGCCAGCTCGGCCATGGACGGCTTCGCCGTGCGCGCCGCCGACGTGGCCTCCGCCACCGAGGACATCCCCGTCGTCCTCGACGTGGTCGAGACGGTGATGGCGGGCCAGGCGTCGTCGCGCACCGTCGGGGCCCGACAGGCCATCCGGATCATGACCGGGGCGCCGGTTCCCGCCGGGGCCGACGCCATCGTGCCCGTCGAGCGATCCCGCTTCTCCGAGGGCACCCGCGACCGTGACGAGACGGTGGCCATCCTGGCCACGACCGAGGTCGGCCAGCACCTGCGGGGCGCCGGCGACGACGTGCGGGCCGGCACCGTCGTCATCCCCGTCGGCACCGTCCTGACCGCCCCGCTCATCGGCGTGCTGGCCGCCATCGGCCGGACCACGGTGGAGGTCGTGCCCCGGCCCCGGGTCGGTGTCATCTCCACCGGCGACGAGCTGGTCGAGGCGCCCCGGGCCCTCGCCGTGGGCCAGATCCGCGACTCGAACCGGCCCATGCTGCTGGCCCGGGTGGCCGAGTCGGGTTGCTACCCGGTCGACCTGGGCTGGGTGCGGGACGACGTCGATGCCGTGGCCGCCGGGCTCCACCGCGCCGCCTTCCGCTGCGACCTGATCATCACCTCCGGCGGCGTGAGCATGGGCGAGGCCGACGTGATCAAGCTGGTCCTCGATCGCATGGCCGACCCCGAGTGGCTCCAGGTCGCCATCCGGCCGGCGAAGCCCTTCGCCGTGGCCGCCGTCGACGGGGTGCCGCTGCTCGGGCTGCCGGGGAACCCGGTGTCCTCGTTGGTCAGCTTCGAGGTCCTCGCCCGGCCCGCCCTCCGCCAGATGGCGGGGCTGTCTCCCGACGACGGGCGCCAGGTGCGGGCCCGCGCGGGCGTCGCCCTCGACCGGCGGCCCGACGGCAAGGAGCACCTGGTGCGGGTCACGCTGGACCACGTCGACGGCGTCCTGACCGCCACCCCGGTGGCCCTCCAGGGCAGCCACCAGCTGTGGGCCACGGCCCAGGCCCAGGGGCTGGCGTTCCTGCCCGACGGACCCGGGGTCGCGGCCGGCGACGAGGTCGACGTCCACGTCCTCGACCTCGAAGCGCTCCTGCCCGGGCGCCCGTAGGGTGGGAGGGTGATCCGCCCCCTCGTCGACGGGCACGGGCGCGTGCACCGTGACCTGCGCATCTCGATCACCGACCGCTGCAACCTCCGCTGCACCTACTGCATGCCGGCCGAGGGCATGGTGTGGCAGCCCCGCCACGAGCTGCTGAGCTTCGAGGAGATCGAGCGGCTGGCCACGGTCATGGTCGAGCGCCTCGGCGTCGACGCCATCCGCCTCACGGGGGGCGAGCCGACCCTGCGGGCCCACCTGCCCGTGCTGGTCGAGCGGCTGGCCCGGCTGGGCACCGACCTCAGCATCACCACCAACGCGACCATCCTCGATCGCATGGCCGCCGACCTGGCCGCCGCCGGCCTCAAGCGGGTCAACATCTCGCTCGACACCCTCCAGCGCGACCGCTTCGTCGAGCTCACCCGCCGCGACGACCTCGACAAGGTGCTGGCCGGCATCGACGCCGCCCTCGCCGCCGACCTGACGCCGGTGAAGCTCAACGTGGTGGCCATGCGGGGCGTCAACGAGGACGAGATCGTCGACCTCGCCGCCTTCGGGCGCGACCGGGGCATCGGCGTCCGCTTCATCGAGTTCATGCCCCTCGACGCCTCGGGCGAGTGGGAGGCGGGCGCCGTGGTCACCCAGGCCGAGATCGTCGGGGCCATCGACGCCGTCTTCCCCCTCGACGCCGTGCCCCGGGGCTCGGCCCCCGCGTCGCTCTGGCGCTACCGCGACGGCCGGGGCGCTGTCGGCGTGATCCCCAGCGTCACCAACCCCTTCTGCGGCGACTGCGACCGCATCCGCCTCACCGCCGACGGCAAGCTGCGCACCTGCCTGTTCGCCACGGCCGAGACCGACCTGCGCGACCTCATGCGCAACGGCGCCCCCGACGCCCACCTGGCCAACGTGGTGGCCGAGGCCGTCGGGCTCAAGGGCCCCGGCCACCTCATCGGCCAGCCCGCCTTCATCCGCCCGCGCCGTTCGATGAGCCAGATCGGCGGCTGAGCGGCCCTCCCTCCGCCATCCCCGCCGCGCGCCCTCCCACCCCCGGCGACCGAGCACGCCGCCCTCGGGGCGTAGCATCCCGGCATGCCCGATCGCGGACTGACCCACCTCGACCCGCTCGGGCGCGCCCGCATGGTCGACGTGACGCCGAAGGACCCGACCCACCGGCGGGCCGTCGCCCGGGGCCGGGTCTACATGCACCCGGAGACGACCTCGCTGGTCGCCCGCGGTGGGGTGGGCAAGGGCGACGTGCTGGCCGTGGCCCGGGTGGCCGCCATCCAGGCCGCCAAGCGGGCCTCGGACCTCATCCCGCTGTGCCACCCGCTGCTCGTCGGGGCGGTGCTGGTGAACTTCCGGATCGAGGACACCTTCATCGAGGTCGAGGCGCACGTCGACACCGTCGACCGCACCGGTGTCGAGATGGAGGCCCTCACCGCCTGTGCCGTCGCCGCCCTCACGATCTACGACATGTGCAAGTCGGCCGACCGCTCGATGACCATCGGCGACATCGCCCTGTGGGAGAAGACCGGCGGGCGCTCCGGCGTGTACCGCCGCGAGCCCGAGCCCGGGCTCGACCAGTCGATCGACAGCGTCCTGCTCGACCACGCCCGCAGCACCGTGGGTGACGGGGTCAGCGACGTCGAGCCGGGTGACGGATCGCCGGGGATGATCGGGCCCGCGGGGCTGGGCGATCCGGCCGAGGTCTGAGCCATCGGGGCTGGTCAGAGCCACCCGCCGAGCGGCCAGACCACCGTCAGGTCACCCGGCGGGCTGGCCCTCGCCACGATTTCGTAGTAGAACCGTCACATTCAGCGAGCGTGACGACGAGGTCACGCAGCGCGAACTCCGACCCACCGCTCCTGCACCGCCATCCACCAGGGATGACGACCGCGCAGGTACGGTCCTGAGCAGAGAGAGCCGACCTGGAGTATGGGTGTGCCGGTCCTGATCCTCCTGGCCATCGTGTGGGCCATCGTCCTGGTGCCACCGCTGGTGCGCAACCGGGCGAACCTGCGACCCGGTTCGTCGGTCTCCAGCTTCCGTCAGGACCTCGCCGTCATCGGACGGACGTCGCCCACGCCGCTCCGGCCGCCCTCGCTGACCGGTGTCGCACCGACCGCGCGCCTCTACGGTCCCTCCGGCGCCAACCTCCCCGGCACCCCCGCCGGTCGGTCGGCCGCCCGCAAGCGTCGCCGCGACGTCCTGTTCACGCTGGGCGGCGTCGCCGGCTTCACCCTGCTGCTGGCCCTCGCCTTCGGCGGGCCCATGCTGATCCTCCACCTCCTCGCCGACCTGGCCCTCGGGGGCTACGTCTACCTGCTGGTGCAGATGCGCAAGCTGGCCGAGGAGCAGGCCGTGAAGGTCCGGTACCTGGCGGCCCCGCCGCAGAGCCAGCCCCGCCTGGTCGCCGTCCGCAACACCGCCTCGGGCTGACCGGGCTCCGCCCGGCGCCGGCGATCCACCCCCTTCCGCCCACCGACGCTCGATGCTCGACCGTGGCTGAGACGGCATCCACCCGCGCCCGTCTCGAGGGCATCACCGACACGATCCGGGTCGGGCTGAGCGCGGCCCACGAGGCCCGCGAGGCCGCCCTCCCGGCGTGCCGGGCGACGATCCGCAGCGCGTCACGCGCCATCCGGGCCATCCATCGGGGCGAGGCGGCGGCGGCCAACGCCCACACCGCCGAGGCCGATGCATCGCTGCGGTCCGCCCAGCGCACGCTGGCCCCGTTCCCGGCCGTGGCCCATGGCGGCTTCCTCCACGACGCCGAGAAGGAGCTGGCCGAGGCCCGGCTGACCGCCGCCCTCGTCGCCGGCGAGCCCGTCCCCGGGCCCGACGAGCTCGGAGTCGACCCGACGGCCTGGATGCGGGGCCTGTGCGAGGCGGCCAGCGAGCTGCGCCGCAACCTGCTCGACCGGCTCCGGGAGGGCGACCTGGCTCGGGGCGAGGCCCTCCTCGGCGCCATGGACGACGTCTACGACGTCTTGTCGCTGGTCGACTACCCCGACGCCCTCACCCACGGCCTGCGCCGCTCGCTCGACCAGCTCCGGGCCGTCCTCGAGCGCAGCCGGGGCGACGTCACCACGACGGTGCTCCAGACCCGCCTCCAGCGGGCCATCGAGGGCTCGGACTAGCTCGTCTGTGGCTGGGTCGGCCGGCGTCCTAATGGGGGCTCAGCAGCCCTGCATGAACACCTGGACGGTGTAGACGCGGTTGCCGGCCTTGGCGAACCCGACCCCGACGTACTTCCACTTGGAGCTGAGGATGTTCGCCCGGTGCCCGCTCGACCTCATGTACGCGTCCTGGACCGAGGCGGCCGAGCCGCCGTAGCCGACGTTCTCACCCAGGCTGCGCCAGCAGCTGGGGACGCCGGAGGAGAGGTTGGAGTGCGAGAGCTTGCCGTCCCGGGCGATCTTCTCGGCCCAGGCCTGCGCCTTGGCGTTGAGCTGGTCGTGGGTCGGGAGGCTGGAGAGACGACTGGCCTTGCGATCGGCGTTCATCTCGTTCTGGACCGCCGTCTGCCCCTCCGACATGCAGCCCGCGAACACGAGGACGAGGGCCAGAGCCAGGGCCGCCACCTGGATCGAGCGTCGGGGGATCTTCCGCAGCGTCATACCAGATCATCGGTACCGTGCCCCTCGCTGTGAGTGGTCGACACTGCGAAATCCGGTCACCCAGGGTGAAATAGGGCCGTTCGACCCACCCCGGATCGGGTGGGAGGCCCCATGAGGGACGGACTAGGGTGGCCCTCCCTCCGGGGGTGTAGCTCAGTTGGCTAGAGCGCTTCGGTCGCATCGAAGAGGCCGTGGGTTCGAATCCCATCACCTCCACTCCGCATTGGCGCAGGTCAGCGACCCGCACTCGGTGAGGCCCCGGGCGCGTGCGCCGCCTCGTGCCTCAGCGGCCGGCCGATCGACCCTGGGCTCCGTGATCGGGCGGGGCCGGTGATGAAGGCGCAGTGCCTTTCGCAGAGTACGACCTCGTGCCTCGGGGTACGACCGGCGGGACCCGAGCCGCTGCCGTGGAGAAGATGCCCATGCGCGACCTGCCCGACGACATGTGGATCGATGCCAACGGCGCGCCGACTGAGCTGCATCGGACCGACGGCATCGAGGTGGTCGTCCACCACGACGAGATCCCCGAGCAGGACCGGACGACGGTCGACGGGATCCCGTGCACGACCGCGCTTCGAACGGTCATCGATCTCGCACCCGAGCTGACCGGCGACAAGCTGCGCCGCGTCGTCGAGGATTGCCTCTCACGTCGACTCTTCACCGTTGACGAGGCGATGGCCAGGACCGCAGCGGCCGACATGCGGGATCGGGTCGGAGCCCGGTTGCTCGAGCGGGCGCTTGGTCCGCCCTCGACCGACTGAGCGCCCGTCGCCGCTGCGACCTGTGTGTCAGGTGCGGAGGTGGTCGGCGAGGGCTGGCACGGATCCAGTTGCGATCTGCCACACCTGGTCCGGGTCGATGCGGTGGTAGTGGTGGGCGAGGAGGATCCGCAGCGCGGTGATGTCGCGCCAGGCGATCTCCGGGTGCTCGGCTCGACACTCGTCCGACAGGGCGTTGCTCGCCTCGCCGATGATCTCGAGCAGCCGCTCGGCGGCCCGGACGTGCAAGGCACTGGCGAGGAAGGACTCTCGGCCGACGGCTGTGACCGCCACCAGCTCGGCCGCAGCGTCGAGGATGTCGGCGATTCGATCGTCGTCGGACCGGCTCAAAGCGTGATCGCCTCGCGGCGGATGTGATCGTCGCGATCCTTCAGCCCACCGGCGGAGATGACATCGACGGGGACACGCAGCAGCGCCTCGAGCTCCTCGCTGATGTGGAGAAGGTCGAAGAGGGAGCTGCCGGGCTCAAACTCGACAAGGAGGTCGATGTCGCTCGTCGGAGACTCATCCCCCCGAGCCACGGAGCCGAACACCGCCACGGTGCGG
Source organism: Iamia sp. (assembly GCA_035318405.1). GTDB lineage: Bacteria > Actinomycetota > Acidimicrobiia > Acidimicrobiales > Iamiaceae > Iamia. Next base: position 959 of record DATHEV010000997.1, on the reverse strand, counting down.
CCGTGGTGCCTCTGGACCACCTCGCGGATCTCAGCCCGCTTGGCTTCGATCAGCTCACGACGCTGTCCCACGGCACCAGGGTAACGCTCGACCTCGAAGGCGAGCGGCGGTTCGTCGGCCAGGCCGCGAAGCGGGTGCCAGCAGCATCGAGCGTCGATGAGGCACGCCAAGGCCCGGTGCTCCCCGCAGGTGCAGCGTTCGGGACTGCGGTGAGGCTGCTGTAGCGCTCGGATTGCGACGGCGTCAGGCCGAACGTGCTGTCGTGGACCGCGTCGCCAGTCGCCAGTGCGTACTGCTGGGTGGACCAAGCGACGCCTGTGGCGCCCCTTCTCGGAGGCCACGTCGTGGTTGCGTCGGCCGAACCGAACACAGGCGCCAACGCGCCCAGGTCATCGTCGAAGAGGTACAGCCGTAGGTCGCAGGCCTGTAGCGGACCTTGAGCAACGGCGTCCTCGAGGATGGAGCGGATCGCTCGTTCGCCAGCGATGAAGTTGAGGTTGCCGATGACCGTCGCATCGTCCGCAGAGGCCGAAGGAGGGCCGGTGTCGGTGCTCTCGATGGCGCGAACCAGATCGTCGATGGTGGCCACTGCCGCAGTAGCAGCGGCATCACGCTCTGCTTCGCGGTCGTGCATCTCGACCGCCATCCCGCCAGGCCCGACAGACGCAGACTTGACGACGCGCCGGTAGAAGGCGATCGCGAGGAAGAAGGCACCGAATCCCAGCATCGCCACCGCGTACGTCTCCGTCTGGTGGCGGGCATGCCAGCTTGCGACGAGGAGGCCGGTCCCGAGCACTCCAGCGACCACGTCCGCCAGGGACGATTCGGCATCGGAGAGCCAGCGCAGGCGCTCGAGAGCCATCGATCGAGGTTCTTGCCGGAGAGGGCTCGGTGACGTCGCGGTTGCCCGCTGCAGGGCAGCGTGCTGGCGTCGATCGCCTACGTGCTGCATCGGGGAC
>DATHEV010000996.1:0-11007 GCA_035318405.1 Iamia sp. | reverse complement strand
GCCTGTGGCCGGGAGGATGTTGGCGGCCACCGTACGACGCGCCAGGGCTCGGCACAGGTCCTCGAACCGATGCGCCCCGTTCTGCGCCCGGAGCTGGGACAAGGCGAACCGCACGCGGGCGTCGTAGTCATCGATGATGGTGACCTCCCCCGCCCTCGGTGATCTCCGATCGTATGCCCAGGCCGGTCATGACCTGACTGCACAACACCCGAAGACCTCAAGGAGCATCCCGTGACCGAGCGGCGGGAGCGATCCGGTCGCGCCGGCTCACGATGGCGGCCGGATCGGGCTCGTCGCCCGGATCGGGCCCGTCGCAGCGGCGCCACTCCCCTGCCCCGACGTGCGCCGGGCGACGGTCCTCGATGTAGATCTCGATCTGAGCGGCGAGGCGGGGTGGGAGGGCATGATCCGGGACCTGTCGCCCTTGCCCCCCACACCTCCGACGGTGCGCTGGTCGAGGTCCAGGTCGTCGATCCGCATGCGGCACAGCTCGATGCGGCGCAGGCCGAGGCGCTCGGACAGCGCCGGGGTCAGGCCGTCGAGCAGCGGGTCCCGGCCGGCGGTGACGAGCTGGCGCAACAGAGCGGCCCCGACCTGCCGTGGGGCGAGAAGCCGCTCAAGACCCAGGCCAACCTGGGCGGCAGCCAGGACGGCACGTTCGGCTTCACCGACCTCAAGATCCAGGACAAGCCGTACGTCGTCGTCGACGCCGTGGGCAACGACGCCGGCAGCACCGACTTCCCACTGGCCAACGTGGTCGCCACCGCCTCCTTCACCGGCAGCTCGGGCGGCACCGGCAGCTTCGCTCCCTCCCTGACGGTCAAGAACGTGTACAGCGACTCGGCGGTCTTCGCCTAATGGGGCTCGACCGTTCTGCTCTTCGGGGTGAGGATGGTTCCGAGCCGCTGGCCGGTCAGCCCTGTTGTTCGCCTGGACCGTTGGAGTCCTAGGCCTAGATCGGGCGCCGGTCGGTCGGTGAGGTCGACTCAGATGGCTGGTGGGATGACGTGCCGGTAGAGCACTGAACCATTAGGACGCCGGTGTCGCCTCGGGCTCGCACTCGACACGACTGGAGGTTGCTGATGGGGAAGGTGTTCGTCGGCCACGATTGGGCCGAGGCGCATCACGATGTGTGCGTCATCGACGACGAGGGCCATCGCTTGGCCGGTGCCCGGTTCCCGGAGGGCGTGGAGGGGGTGGCCCGGTTCCACGAGCTGATCGCTAGCCATGCCGACGATCCCGGTGAGGTGGTGATCGCCACCGAGACGGACCGGGGCTTGTTCGTCGGCTCGCTGGTCGCCGCCGGCTACGGCGTGTTGGCCGTGAACCCGATGTCGACGTCTCGGTATCGGGAACGGCACTCGACCTCGGGGGCCAAGTCCGACCCGGGTGACGCGTTCGTGTTGGCCAACCTGGCCCGCACCGATGGCCACAACCACCGGCCCATCGCCGGTGACAGCGACCTGGCCGAGGCGGTGAAAGTCCTGGCTCGGGCTCATCAAGGTCTGATCTGGACCCGGCAACGTCAGCTCAACCAGCTCCGCTCGACCCTGCGGGAGTTCTACCCCGCTGCGCTGACGGCGTTCCCCGAGCTGGGCCACCGCGACGCCCTTGAGGTGCTCGCGATCGCGCCGACACCGGCGCAGGGCCGTCGGTTGTCGCAGTCGAAGATCGCCTCGGCGCTGCGACGAGGGGGCCGCCAGCGCCGCATCGATGAACGGACCGTCGAGATCCAGGCGGCGTTGCGGGCCGAGCAGCTCACGGCACCGGATCTGGTCAGCGACGCCATGGGTTCAGCGGCCCGGGCGTTGGTCGCGGTGATCGTCGAGCTCACCGCCCAGATCGCCGTCCTCGAGACCGACCTGGCCGACCATTTTGACCAGCACCCGGACGCCGAGATCATCCGATCCCTGCCAGGACTGGGGATGATCCTCGGCGCCCGGGTGCTCGCAGAGTTCGGGGACGACCCGAACCGCTATCACGACGCCAAGTCTCGCAAGAACTACGCCGGCACGTCACCCATTCACCCGAGCCTCCGGCACCCGCCAGGTCGTCTTGGCCCGCTTCGCCCGCAACAAGCGCCTCGCCGACGCCTGCTACCTCTGGGCCTTCGCAGCCCTCCAAGCCAGCCCCGGCGCCCGCGCCTTCTACGACCACCGGCGCGCCTGGGCGACACCCACCACCGGGCCCTGCGCGCCCTGGCCAACCGGCTCGTCGGCATCCTCCACGGCTGCCTCCGCCACCACAGTCCCTACGACGAACACACCGCCTGGGGACACCGCGCCGACATCGCCGCTTGACGGCTTACGCCCGTGGGATGTCTAGGCCATGCCGTCCGGGCAGACGCCGCAGACGAACGGCCACCACCTCGCCATGTGGGAGTCGTCGACCTACTCCTACACGCGGACCCCGGACATGGGGACCCAGAAGATCACCTCCGACCAGTCCAGCCGGACCCAGGCCTGGAACGTGTCGCTCCTCACCGGCACGACCTACACCGTCGCCTACGTCGCCGGGACGAAGAGGACCGACATCGCCTGCACCGTCACCTTCACCACCAGGTGATCTTGAGCTAGCGAGCCGGCCCCCGCCCGGCGCGGGCACCGCCGGGCCGGTCCGACCAGGAGGTGGCGACGGGGTCGAAGTTCCAATCGACGGGGTCGGCGCGCCTGCTCGCCCTCCCGGCACCCTCGGGACCGTGGATGGCATCGCCCTACCCACGGCTCCGGCGCAGGTCGCGCCGATCGCACTCGACCGGGCGCTGAGCGACGCCCGCTGGGGCGACCTTCGCCTTCAGCGCCCTGGTTCCCGACGGCTGGGCCACGCCGAGCGGCATCGGCGAGTCCGCCGGCACCACCCTCGCCAAGCAGGTCGACGTGGTCCTCCCGCAGGGGTTTGCGCAGCGGGCGATCCTGGGGGCGGCTGACCCCCGGGCGCTCTAGACCGGCTCGGCGACCAGCCCCACCCTGCTGGTCGCCGGGTTCGGGCTGGCCACCGACGGGTCGCAGGTGATCACCGGCGACCGCGCCGCGACCATCCGGTTCCCGATCGCGATCATCCGCAGCGCCTTCGGTGCGATCGGGCTGCGGTGGGGATTCCAGACCTTCGTCCCGTCCGCCACCACCCGACCCGAGGCGTCATGGGTCAGCTCCCGCACCGCCGTCACCGACGACCCCTCCAAGACGCCTCCTCGCTGGTGCGGTTCCCAGCGTCGTCGTCGGCCGAAGTCACCGTGACCCCACCCGACTCGACCCGCGACACCTCACGGCCCTCGACGTCGTAGGACGTCGCCCAGCACGCCCGACTACCGCCGAGACCCGCTGGAGCGTGCGGCCGAGGCGCCGTCCTGGTCGTCGGACTGCGGTGATGCCACCACTCCGATGGCGACGAGGGCGGCGGCTCCGGCGACGACCATCCCGGACCGGTAGATGGCTCGGTGCGGCTTCAATGGTTCACCTTCCCGATGTACATGTGCTGGTTGCCGGTGTTGCCCGACTTCCACTTGAAGACGAGATCCCAGAGCTCGCTCGTGGTCTTGTCCGGAGGCTCGGCCCACTGAGGGGTGACGAAGCAGCCGGAGTGCTGGCTCGAGAACCAGTTGGAGCTCCACTCGCCGGTCTGCTCGTGCTCGAAGGTGCGGAAGCCCTGCCAGTCGCAGATGAGCGCGAACTGACCGGGCGACAGGTACCCCTCGGACACGCGCTGGTTGGACCACTCGTCGGTGGAGCCGTGGTCCTCGTGGCTGACCCGGCCTCGCAACCGAGAAAATGCCGTGTCCTCGGTGACGTCGTCCACGGCCCCGGCTGCCTCCGCGAGCGGCCCGACGACCAGGGCTGCGACCCCGACGACCCCCGCCAACCCGAGCACAGCCTGCCTGGCCCGCCCGTCGTCCCCATGAGGACCCCTCCTGCAACGTGACGTTCGACGCCACCAAGCGTCTGCCCTTGGCGGGCGATGTCAAGAGTGTCGACTGCACGCTCGACCTAGAAGCTGCCGGCATCGAAGGCGAGGACGCGGCCATCGAGGGCACGGTGGATGACGATGATCGAACGGACGGTGCCGGGCGGCAGGTCGACGAGCGATGGCGCCAACGTGGTTCGCCCGACAGAGACGGCAGCACCCAGGTCGGTGACGGTGCGCACCGTCACCGTGATGGCCCCGTCGACGGGCGCGATCTGGGCGCGGGGCGGGTCGGCTGAGACGGGGACCGATCCGTCGCCGGCCTGGACGATGACCCAGCCGTCAGCCGTCGGGGCGGTGAGCACCTGGCTGCGGGTCGCGTCGATTCCCACATCGACAGCGACCAGCTCGCCCGGGGCGACGTCGGGCTCGGCGACGACCTCCGCTCGCTCGGCCACGGCCGACCCCATGGCGGAGGCCACGAACGACCGAGCTGCGGCCTTGGGTGAGGACCGGTCGGCATCGGTGGCGCCCAGCGGCCAGACGACCGGCATCCCGGCACCCGTCGGTCCGGGCCGATCGACGTCGAGGACCAGGTCAGCCTCACCCTCGACGGAGCGCTCCGGACGTGCGAGGCGGAACGACGTACCGGTCGTGGCCAGGTCGAGGGCGACGACGAAGGTGCGGGCGATCACGACCTGGTGACAGAAGCCCGGCGGTCCTCGGAAGACGGGCGTGAGCTCGACACCGTCCCGGTCGAAGCGGACGAGCGTCGGCGCGCAGAGGTCGTCGTCGAACGTGATCCCGACCACGGCGTGCGTGCCGAAGTCGACCGCAGGCACCGGCCCGTCGAGACCGGCGCCGGACCACAGGGCGTCCAGTCCGTCGGGGCTGGAGGCCGCTTGCAGCTCCCAGGATGCCGTGCTCGACTCCTCGGTCACGCCCAGCACGATGAAGGACACCTCGGCCCGGTCCGGCCGGTCGGTGGTCGTGCGCTCCCCGTCCCCGTCGCGGGGCAGGAGGAGCACCGACCCGGTGGCGATGCCGACCACGGCCACGATGGCCGCCGCCAGCCGGATCCCGGGGTGCCACCGACGATCACCGGTCCCTGCGTCGGCGCGCTCTCGGGCCTCGTCGACTGTCACCGGTGCCACCTCGGCCTCGGCGGCGTCGACCCATGCTCGGATCTGGTCGTTCAGGTCAGTCATCGACTCCGAGCTCCTCGCGCAGTCGGGCCAGGGCCCGTTCGACGTGGGTGCCGACCGACGAGCGGGACACCCGCAGCGCATCGGCGACCTCCTGGTGGGTCCATCCACACCCGTGGACGAGCACGACGGCCGCCCGCTGCCGGTCGGTCAGACGGGCAAGCGCTGGGTCCAGGCCCGGCTCGAAGCCGAACCCGCCCGCCGCTGCAGGGTCCGGCGCCGGGACCCCCCGGACCGGCCGGAGTCGGCTCCGGCTGCTTCCGACCCGGTACAGGTACCCGACGGGGTTCTTCATCTCCGTGACCGCGTCCCAGTTGGCCCAGGCCCACGCCAGCGCCTCGGCGGTGGCGTCCCGACCGAGATCGGGGCCCCGGAGCGCGACCAGCGCCCGACGCAACCGTGGCTCGACCTCGCCCACGAAGGTCGTGAACCCATCACGGTCCGCTTGCAAGGCCAGCACCTCCATGCCCGACTAGAGCCCTGGGCACCCCCGTTGTACGACACAGGTGTCCCACCGTGCCGCATCCCCCTACCAGGGTCTTTCCGGACTGGGACGAGACCTCGGAACCGTTGATGGTCGTCGGCGAGCGCGAGGAGTTCCACGACGACTACTCGCCCGACGAGCGTGGGGCTGGGTACCTCTGGCCAGGGCGCACCACCGTGAAGCTGGATGGCACTCCTCCCCGAGGAAGGAAGCCGGACCTGGATCGGACGGTGGGAACCGGAGACCTCATGGAAGACCGACGACAGACGACGGTCACCGGGCTCCTCTCAGCGTTCGTCGTCGCGAAGGAGCCGCTCGACCTCGAAGGGCAGTCATCCCCAGAGCAGAACCACGCCGCCACCGCCACCACATCCGGTGGGCCGAACTCAACGGCGACCCGCTTCCCGGAGCCATCGGCCTTGACAGGATCGCGTGCCCCGTCACAGCTCCCAGCCGACCACCAGCGACTCGCCATCGCCCCCGGCCCGCACCGGCCACCTCGGCAGCAACATCGATCGGCCCACCCTCGCCCGCAGTCACCAAGCCGACCCAGGCAACCCGACTACTACAACCTTTGGTGTCGGAGGGGCGAGCATGACCCTGACCCCACGGTCGCTGGGCCGTGGGATCTACGCAGTCTCTACCGCCTGACGGGGTCACGCCCCGCCGTCTAGACAGCGAGGGCGACCACGGCATCCGGGCGGCGACGTAGGGACGGACGTCTTCGATCCGCGAACTCGGACCGACACTCAGGGGGCAGCTCGAACGCGGAGCGCCGACGCCTGGAGGCCACCGATGTCGGGATCGTCGCGGAACAGCGCTTCGAACTTCCGATGCGCAGGACCGGTGGGCACTTCGACCACCGCATGGCCGAGACACGTCGGGCGTTCGCGGCCCGTTAGCCCAACAGGTTCAGCGCGCTGTCCCCGTCGAGGGTCCACCAGCGCACCGGCGCATCGTCCAGCCCGACCGGGAACACGTACAGCAGCGCTTCGACGCGCCGGTCGATCAGCGGGCCGCTGTATGGCTGTCCCGCTTCTGCAAAGCGTCGACGAATTGATCGTCGTAGGTCGCGCCGCCCGGGATGGACGCCGCAGTCGTCGAACGAGGACTCCGGCTGAAAGAACACGATGATGCCCTCGTCCCACTCCGCGTGCTTCGAGTGACTGGCCGGGTAGCACGGCCCGAACACGTTGACGAACATCTTCACGCCGCCGTACTCGAACTGCCACGTCGGCGACTCGACGTTCGGGCCCCAGCACCACCCTGCATCCTGACGTTCGGCTCGAGCCAGCCCCAGGAGCAATCTGTTCAGCAACTGGCCAGCGTCTGCGACCGAGTCGCACGCGCCACGAACCCCGAGAACGAATCCAGAGGATGAACCGGGAGCAAGAGCGGCGGTGTACCTCGCCAGCGCCTCTGCGACTCGAGCAAGATCACGGTCCACATCCAGGCCCGGGCCGAACGTGATCGACGCCGATGGGGCAAAGGGGCAGTGCGTCCGCGCTCGGATCGCTTCGAACTCGAGGATGACCGGATCGCTTGTCTGCTGCTCAGCCATCGAGCCGAAATACAAGGATGCTGTGATGGTCCTCTGACGCCGTCGTCACGGCCCTCGAACCGATGAGCCGCGCACCGAAGGCAGAAAAGGCATCCAACAGCGTGCCGACGGGATGTTCGAACAACGGATACCAGAGGCCGGTGAACCGGTCCCGCTTGTAGGGCCGCCGAACCTCGGAGCGGCGGACCTGCCCAGTGGCCGCCGCCTGAGTGGCAACACTGACCACCAGCGTGTCCCCGAACTGCAACGAGCACCTGAGGTAAGCCAGCTGAGGCCCTTCGACCTCGAGCAACGAATAAGCGCTGATCACAAGGGCCGGCCCACGAGGCTTCCGAGGTCCGTCGAGAAAGTTCCGATGGTCGACATCGAGCCACTCGCGACCGTGCGCCTCGTCCAGCCACTCGCAGAGGCTGGCTTCCTGCTCGACCGCGGTGAAGCGCACACCTCGGATGCGGTTGCTGCGACGACGCAGCTCAGAGAGCACGTACGCGGTGCCAGCGCCCAGATCAATCACCCGCGAGTGCCCTGAGTGACGGAGTGCCTCGACCAACGCGGGCACCACGAAGTCGTTGCGAACGGCGTCACGCCGACAGCCCTCGTCCCAGAGGTTGGCGTGGGACGAACGCAGCCAGCCGGCACCGACCGTGGGCGCAGGCGGCGCATCGGCACGCAACTCGACCCGCTCGCCGATGACAGCGTCATCAGGCAACCACGTCTCCGTGCCCAACATCGCGCCCGAGGCTACCCGATGCACTTTCGGCTGCCCGGCACCCGATAACGTCGCCGACAGTTCACCTTGGGAGGGGACTTCAGTGGAGCAATGGCGGCCTGCCGGCCTCGGGGGATGGATCGAACGTGCCGCCGAGGCCCTCTGGTCTCTCTGGGCGCCACAGTTCAACTGCTTCTACCGCGACTCGATCGGTGCGTCGATGGCCGGAGCGGAGCTGTCGTCCGTGACCGGAGCAATGACATCGAACCACTGCTTCCTGGCCGCCGCCGAGTACGCCGCCTACGCGTCGGATCGGCGAGAGGTCACCAAGAACTCCACCACCGCCCGCGAGGTGCTGGCCAGTATGTGGGGCGCCTATTACACGAGTGAAGACCTGCGGTACCGGACACACAGCGGGTCGACGCCAAACGGCATCACCGATTCCTATGCGCTCACGGCCCTCGCAACCTGCAGGTCACGGAGCCTCGTGGCGATGGCGGGGATGCCGATCGAGGAGACGGAGAGGCGCATCTCCCTCCTCGACAAGCGCATCCGCGAGCTCTCGGGTCAGGTGGCGGCCACGAACCTCGACCCGGCGAGCCTCCTCCCTGGGCGCAATGGCACGGCAAGCCTCCGCCACATGATGGCCGTGCGATCGATCGACGCGGTCGCCAAGACATATGGAGCCATCCAGGCGGCGCCCGGGACACAGGGTGGCGCCCCCTACATGTTCCTCTCGGAGCTCGTGCTGGATGAGAACGCCCGGTTGCTCGGGACCGATCGGACGAGCACGTCTGCGCCGCATCTGCGCGCGTGGACATCGATTGCCAGATCGGAAGCGCGGGATGCGGTCCTTCGGCAGCTCGGCCTCCACTCCGGGGGCGATCCGGAGTTCGACGCCGGCAGCCTCGTTGCCGCGCTCGCGACGCTGCAGCGCTTCGGCGGACGATCCGGCAATCGACTCATCGGCCGGGGACTCGAGGTGCTGAAGGAGACCCAGGACCGGGATGGCTCATGGAGGGCGGACATGCAGCTGCTGCCGTGCGGCCGTCTCGTCTACGTCTCCAGCCTGCGCATCGCCAACATCATCGCCGACATCCTCTTCGCAGACCTCGTTCGCGGAGAGTACGGCCGCCTGGAGGTGGCCATGACTGCACTCTCGAAGGCCTACAACTTCGTCGAGGCGTCGTTCATCGACTCGACGTTCGCCCGCGGGCAGGGGCAACCCAGCAACATGCGAGGCTGGGGCAACGACCGGACTGGTCAGACACACGCAGTGGAGGCGTGGCCGACGGCGCTGGCGCTCCAGCTGCTGCTCAGGCTCAGCCGCATCGTCCACCACCTCGAGCAGCGCGACCTCCTCACGCAGTTCACGGTCGCCTCGTATGGCGAGATTCCATCTCGTTGGCCCGACTTGGACGGGATCCTTCCTGCGCGTCGCGACTCGGACGCCTACATCTCGGGCCAGATCGCAGAACTCCAGGACCGCTGGACCGACCCGACGGGCGGACCAATCGCCGATGAGATAAGCGAGAACATCGTGGGCGCGATCTTGCGGTCCGAGTCCCGCCGGCCGGTGGACATCGCCTCATTCCTTCTATACGGGCCGCCTGGCTCCAGAAAAACATCGCTGATCCATGCTCTCGCCCGCGCTCTGGGCTGGCCGGTCGTCACGATTGCGCCACCGGACTTCCTCATCCGGGGCATCGAGATGTTCGAAGCCCGGGCCGACGAGATCTTCGACTCGCTCACCCGACTCAGTCGCGTCGTCGTCCTGTTCGACGAGTGCGAAGAACTGTTCCGCCGGCGGCTGCCCATTGGATCGCCCGAGACCCGGACGGGCGGCGCGTTCATCACCAGCGGAATGCTCCCGCGCCTCCAGGAGCTGCGTAATCGAGAGCAGGTGTTGTTCGCCATCGCCACGAACACCGACCTCGACGACCTTGATCCGGCCGTCGTGAGGCGCGGCCGCCTCGATCGGCACTACGAGATCGACCACCCAGTCGTTGCTGTCCAGACGAGCTACCTGATCCAGAAGTTGAACGGCCTCCGCCGCACCCCCTGCCGCGCGGCCTCGATCTCGGCAGCAGGGGAGGTCCTCGAGCTCTACGAGACCCTCGTCGTGGCACCGATGCGCGCCGAGCACATCGCGAAGCGTCGCCGAGCACGGGAGAAGAAGGCTCAAGGCAACGTGCGCGCATACATCGACGAGCTCGCAGGGGTGAGAGCTGCCGAGGCAGAGCTCCCCGTCGTCTCGTTTCAGGTTCTGGATGCCATGGCCGAAAGGCTGTCGAGCAGCCGCATTGGACGGGCCCCCCTGCGCGCCGCATTGGAGGCCACCCTCGAGCCGCCAGCCGGCTGGGACAAGCAGTAACCCGACCGTCCCCCGCAGCCACCGAGTCGTGACAGCGTCGGCTCGAGGTGGCGGCCAGGCGGTGACCTCGTTCCGGGACGACGCAATGGCCCAGAGTCGCGACTGGCACGACGGGCTAGGCCCGGCCGGCGTGGCGGTGCCTGCCACGCTATTCTTCGTCCCGGCCCGACCTGGGAGGGACGGCGTGGGGGCAAGAGGGCTAAGGACAGCGTTGCCGGGGAAGGCCTCGGGACGATTCCGGCCACCGCTGGATCGACATGGATCATGAACGATGGCTGGAGATCAAGGCAGATCACCTTGGCCAGCGGACGATCTACATGGACAGGCTCCTGCCTGCGGTCCTCGTCAACACAGTCCACCGCAACGCGTTCCCGGGTCAGCTCGTCAGCTTCCACAAGGCGCGGTACAAGGACGTGACCCGCCTGAAGGAGAAGCTGATGCGGGTGGAGGAGGATGAGCAGATCGAGCTGCACACCGGGAACTACCGCGACATGGTCAGTGACCACTTGGGCGTCCGGTTCATCACCCTCCTGCTCGAGGACCGTGCCTCCGTCGTCGCTGCCATCGACTCCCTGGCTCGCGAGGGTGTCATCGAGATCCTCAAGTCAAAGGAAATCCGCAGCTTCGCGAGGATGGACTATGCAGCCCAGGACCCGACCCCGGAGACCGTCGAGGTTCACGAGGGAGGCTACTCGTCGCACCACTTCGCGCTAAGGCTGCTGAGCAGCGATGCCGAGTGGCAAGGGCTGAGCAATCTAGTGTTCGAACTGCAGA
>DATHEV010000995.1:0-2129 GCA_035318405.1 Iamia sp. | reverse complement strand
GCCAGGGCGGCGAGTGGCGTGAGGTCGGCGTGGAACCCGAGCGGTGCGGCCGACGTGTAGCCCCGCAGGGCGGAGGCGTCGGGCGACTGCCGCACGTGGCCGACGAAGTCGCCCTTGCGGCTCTGGGTCAGCGGGGTCCCGAAGGCCGAGCCGATGAGCCACACCATCCGCAGGACGTCCTCCTCCCCCAGCTCCCGAACCGGGAGCCGACCCAGCACGGCGAAGCCCGGCCCGGTGCGCGGGTCGAGCGCCCGCTCGACGTCCCGCAGGGCGGGGGCCAGCGCAGCGAGCTGGTGGCCGTCGGGGTGGAGGCCCGCCAGCGGCTGGCCGGCCGAGCGTTCGAGCGCGACCCGCAGCTGGTCCAGGGCCCCGGCGGCGAGGTCGCAGCTCCACGTCGCCGGGTCCAGGTCGGATGCGGCCCAGGCCGGTGCCACGGGCGGCGGTGGGCGGTCCATGCCGATCCTCCTCGGTCGTCCGAGGCGACCGTACGGATGACCCGGCCGGTGGTCGATGGCCGGCGACACCCCCCTTGGGTGTCGCGACAAGCGTGTCGCGACAAGCGGTGCCGTCAGACCTCGGCCTCGTCAGCGACGTCGCCGCGGCGCGACGAGGAGCTCAGGTCGAGGACCTGGACGGCCAGCCGGACGTCGAGGAGGTGGTCGAGCACCTCCACGTCGATGCCGGCGACGCTCTTCACCCGGCCCAGCCGGTAGCGGACGGTGTTCTCGTGGACCCCGAGCTCGGTGGCGGCCGCCCGGGCATGGGCCCCGACGGCGAGGTAGGCGCGGAGGGTCGGCAAGAGCTGGCCGTCGCCCTGCTGGTCGTACTCGACCAGCGGGTCGAGCAGCTCGTGGGCGAACCGGATCGCCTCGGTCCGCTGGCCGTCGGTCACGAAGAGCCGCAGCATCCCCAGGTCGCTGGTCAGCACGACGCCGGTCTCCCAGCCGAAGGAGTCGACCAGGTCGATGGCCTCGCACAGGTCGCGGTGCGCCTGGGGGTACCCGTCGACCGATCGACAGAGCCCCGACACGGCGCCGATGCGGGCGTAGCCGATCCCCTCCAGACGGCGCGAGGCGGCCTCGACCGCCGATCGCACCGCGGTCAGGGTGTCGCCCGCCTCGCCCTCCAGCGGCCCGATCAGGAAGACGTCGGCTCCCGGCTGGGACACCGACAGACGGCACTCGGCGCCGAGCAGCTCGCCCACCGCCCGGCTCCAGCGGGCGCGGCGGGACGCGCCGCTCAGGCCGCGGGGCTCGTCACCCTGGCGCAGGACCCGGACGATGGCGTGGGGGGCGCTGACGTCGAGGCCGAACAGGGGGGCCCGCCGGGCGAGGGTGTCGGCGTCGCGCCCACCGACGAGGAGGTCGTTGAGGTAGTCCTCCCGCGCCTGGCCCTCGGAGGCGGCCTGCTGGCGCTGCGACAGCAGGACCAGGGACAGCACCGTCGTGGCGTGCTCGGCCACCTTGACGTCCACCATGCTGATCCGCTGGCCCAGCTCGACCACCTCGAGGTAGCCGGCGGGGGCGTCGTCGATCACCAGCTCGCACAGCAGCCGGCGGTGGACGTGGCCGGTCGACGGCGACGGCGGCAGGATCACCGACGGCTGGTCGGCGTTGAGCCCCTCGGCGGCGTCGAGGATCCACTGGCAGCGCGAGAGGCGGGGCGGCTCGGTGAGCCCGGCGGCGTCGGGGGCGGCCCACCCCACCACCTCGAACCCCGGGTCGTGCAGGATCACCGGCTTGTTCACCAGCTCGACCACGATGCGGAGGATGTCGGGGATGTCGGCCCCGGAGAGGACCGACCGGGTCAGCCGGCGGTGGACCTGGGACAGCCGCTCGAGCACCTGCTTCTGGTTGTCGATGACCTTCGTCCGTCGCTCCAGCTGGGCGTAGAGCGACGTCTGCCGGAGGGCGAGCGAGGCCAGCGAGGCGAAGGTCTCGGCCATGCGCACCTCACGACGGGTGAAGTGGTGCTCGACCCCGGGGTCGTCGATGTAGATGATGCCGATGACGGCGTCGTCGAAGAGCAGCGGCACGCCCAACATGTCCTGGACGTTCCAGCGGTGCATGGCCTCGCGGACGGCCCGGGGGTCATGGCGGGCATCGGTCAGCTCGACGGGGGCGCGGGTC
>DATHEV010000994.1:0-2212 GCA_035318405.1 Iamia sp. | reverse complement strand
GGACGAGGAGGTCGTCGACCCCACCTGGACGGTCGCCGACCTGTCGAAGGCCATCGGCGCCGTGCTGGACCAGGCCTTCCCGGGTGAGATCTGGGTCCGGGGCGAGATCCGCGAGCTGCCACCACCCGGCGACGGCCGCCGGGCCCGCCCCCACCTCTACTTCGACCTGATCGAGCCGGCCCCGCCCGGCTCCCGTCCCCGGGCCGTCCTACCGGTCGTGCTCTGGAGCACCGACCGCAAGCGGGTCAACGCCGACATGCGTCGCTCGGGGATCCGGGTCAGCGCCATGGACAACGGCGTCGACGTGCGCATCCGAGGCCGGATCCGCTGGTGGGCCCCGGGCGGCCGGCCCCAGCTCCAGATGACGGGGATCGACCCCGACTACACCCTGGGCCGGCTGGCCGCCGATCGGGCCGCCGTCCTCTCCGCCCTCGACGCCGACGGCCTGCTCGACCGGAACGCCCGGCTGCCGCTGCCCCCCGTGCCCACCCGCATCGGGCTGGTCACCAGCTTCGGCAGCGCGGCCCAGGCCGACGTCCGCAGGGTGCTCGAGGCCGCCGGGCTGTCCCGCCTGCTGGTCGAGGCCGATGCCCGGACCCAGGGCCCGGCCGCGGTCGAGACCGTCCCCCTCGCCCTCGCCGCCGTGGTCGAGGCGGGCGCCGAGCTCGTCCTCCTGGTGCGCGGCGGCGGCTCCCGGGTCGAGCTGGCCGCCTTCGACAACGAGGCCATCGCCCGAGCCGTGGCCACCTGCCCCGTGCCCGTCGTGACCGGGATCGGCCACGAGGTCGACGACAGCGTGGCCGACCGCGTCGCCCACACGGCGTGCGCCACCCCGACCGCGGCCGCCGCCATCGTCGTGGCCAGCGTCGCCGCCGCCCGGGATCGCACGGAGGCCCTCTGGGGGGCCATCGAGGCCGCATCGCGGCGGGCCGTGCGGGCCGAGAGCGACCGCCTCGCCGGCCGGGGTCGCCACATCGCCACCCACGCCGGCGGCGCCCTCCGCACCGCCGAGGCCGGGCACCGGTCGCTGTCCGCCCGCCTGCGCCAACGGGGCCCGGCCGGCCTGGCCCGGGCCACCGCCCGGCTCGACGCCCTGGGCACCAGCCTGGGTCGGGGCACCCGCCGCGACCTGGGCGAGGCCGAACGGCGGGTCGCCGCCGCATCGGTGCGGCTGGCCCGCCGGCCCGGACCGCTCCTCGACCGGGCCGGCCGGGACCTCGTCGGCGTCGAGGCGCGCGTGCGCGCCGTCGACCCGAGCCTGGCCCTGGCCCGGGGCTGGTCGATCACCTACCGATCGGACGGGACCCTGGTCCGGACGGCCGACGACGTCATCGCCGGCGACGACATCGTCACCCACCTGGCCGCCGGCCGGGTCCGGAGCCGGGTCGTCGCGACCGAGGCCGGTGGGGAAGGATCGGACGATGTCTGACGCCGCGCCGCCCGACGCCGGGCCCGATCCCGTCGGCTACGCCGAGGCCATGGCCGAGCTGGAGGCGATCCTCGCCGAGATCGAGGACGAGGCCGTCGACGTCGATGTGCTGGCCCGCAAGGTCGCCCGCGCCGCCCACCTGGTCCGCTGGTGCCGGGGCCGCATCGACGGCGCCCGGGTCGACGTCGAGCGCATCATCGCCGACCTCGACCCCGACGCCCGGTCCGAGCCCGACCCCACCTAGCGAGCTGGGGTGGATCTCAGTCGGTGGCGAGGGGGCCGTCGAGGGCCTCGTCGCCGTAGAGCATGCGGGCCATGCCGTCGAGGTCCGGGCCCCGGCGCACGTGCATGCCCCCGTCGACCGACAGGGCGACCCCGGTGACCCACCCCGACTCGGGTCCGCAGAGGAACCGGACCGCCTTGGCGATGTCGTCGACGTGGCCGACGCGCGAGACCGGCATCTGGGCGAGGTAGTCGTCGACCACGCCGGGGGCGGCGATCAGGTGGTCGCCCAGGTCGGTCTGGACCAGGCCCGGGCGCACCGAGCAGACCCGGATGCCCTGGCGGCCCAGCTCGTCGGCGGCCACCTCGACCAGCATGTCGATGCCGGCCTTGCTGGCGCAGTACGGCCCCATCCACCGGTGGCTCTTGGCCCCGGCGATGGACGAGATGGCCACCATCGAGCCGCCCCGACCGGTGGCGATCATGGCGTTGGCGGCGTGCTTGATGGCCAGGAACGTGCCGGTGAGGTTGCTGTCGACGACCCGCCGCCACGAGTGGCGG
>DATHEV010000993.1:0-4310 GCA_035318405.1 Iamia sp. | reverse complement strand
GTGGGACCTGGCGGACGTCGAGCTCGGTGGGCTCGATGCGGGTACCGGCCCGGTCGGACAGGGCGGCGGCCAGGGCCTCGGCCAGCGGTCGCTCCTCGAAGGCCAGCTGGTCGGCGGCCTCGGCGACCGTGGGCCCGAACGGCGCCAGCTCGCGCCGGCGGGTCTTGGGCAGCGTGGTGGCCAGGGCCAGGACGAGCTCGTGCCGGTAGCCGGGGATCTGCCAGTCGAAGTCCCAGGGCTCGACCCGGTCGAGCACGGGGAGCGGGATGTGGACGGTGGCGCCGTCCAGGTCCTGGTCAGGGGCATACCTGTACGTCAGGTGGAGGGTGAGGTCGCCGTGGCGCCAGGTGTCCGGGTAGCCGGCGACGTCGAGCGTCGGGTCGTCGCCGACGACGTCCTCCAGCCGCAGGGTGAGCAGGTCCGGATCGGCGCGCCGGGCCTCCTTCCACCAGCGATCGAAGTGGCGGCCCGACACCACCGCCTCGCCGACCCGGGCGTCGTAGAAGCGCAGCAACGTCTCGTCGTGCTCGAAGAGGTCGTCGCGCCGCAGTCGATCGCCGAGGGCGCGAGCCTCGTCGAGGAAGGCCTCGTTGTCGGCCAGGAACCGGTGGTGCGTCTCCCACTCCCGGCGGACCAGGGCGTGGTCGACGAACAGCTCCCGGGCCGCCTCGGGGTCGACCCGGTCGAGGCCGACGGTGCGGCCGGGCACGATCGGCAGGCCGTACAGGGTGGCCCGCTCGGTGACGATGGCGCGGCCCGAGCGGTCGTCCCAGCGGACGTCGCCGTAGGACCTCTTGAGGAGGGGCCCGGCCAGGTCCTCGGCCCACTCGGGCTGGATGGCGGCCACGCCCCGGGCCCACAGGCGGTTGGTCTCCACCAGCTCGGCGGCCATCACCCAGGCCGGCGGCTTGCGGGCCAGGGCCGATCCCGACGCGACCTGGAAGCGGGCGCCGCGCGGGCCGCGGAACTCCCGGGTCTCGCGGTCGCGCATCCCGATCTGCGAGAGGAGCCCGGCCAGCACCGCCCGGTGGACCTGGTCGGGCGTGGCCTCCTCGGTGCCGGGGACGATGCCGAGGGGCTTGGCCGCCTGGGCCAGCTGGCGGTGGAGGTCGCGCCACTCGCGGGTCCGGAGGAAGTTGAGGAACTCGCTCTTGACCTCCCGACGGAAGCGGTTCCCGGTGAGGGCTCCTCGCCGCTCGTCGAGGTGGTCCCACAGCTTGACGAGGGCGAGCAGGTCCGAGCCGGGCACGGCGAAGCGGCGGTGGAGCTCGTCGGCCTCGGCCCGCTTCTCGGCCGGGCGCTCGCGCACGTCCTGGATCGACAGGGCGGCGGCGATCACCAGCACCTCGCGCACGCAGCCCTGGCGCTCGGACTCGAGGACCATGCGACCGAGCCGCGGGTCGATCGGCAGGCGGACCAGGCTCCGCCCGATCGTCGTGAGTCGGCGGCGGTCGGCGGGCTGGTCGGGGTCGAGGGCGCCCAGCTCCTCGAGCAGGGCCACGCCGTCACGGACCGCCCGCGCATCGGGTGGGTCCAGGAACGGGAAGGCGGCGACGTCACCGAGGCCCAGGTTGGTCATCTGGAGGATGACCGAGGCCAGGTTGGTGCGGAGGATCTCGGGGTCGGTGAAGGCGGGCCGGGTGGCCAGGTCCTCCTCGGAGTAGAGGCGGATGCAGATGCCAGGGGCCACCCGGCCGCAGCGCCCGGCCCGCTGGTCGGCCGAGGCCTGGCTGACCTTTTCGATCGGCAGGCGCTGGACCTTGAGCCGGTGGCTGTAGCGGGAGATGCGGGCGGTGCCGGCGTCGACCACGTAGCGGACGCCGGGGACGGTGAGCGACGTCTCGGCCACGTTGGTGGCGAGGACGACGCGCCGCTTCGAGTGCTTCTCGAACACGCGGTGCTGCTCCGCCGCCGACAGCCGGGCGTAGAGCGGCAGGACGTCGGTGCCCTTCAGGTCGCGCTTGGCCAGCTCGTCGGCCGTGTCCCGGATCTCCCGCTCGCCGCTGAGGAACACCAACACGTCGCCCGAGCCCTCGCGGGCCAGCTCGTCGACGGCGTCGCAGATGGCCTCGACCTGGTCACGGTCGTCGTCGATGACGTCGTCGCCCTCCTCGGCCGCGACCAGCTCGCCGTAGGGCCGGTAGCGGACCTCGACCGGGTAGGTCCGGCCCGACACCTCGACGACGGGGGCGTCGCCGAAGTGGGCCGAGAACCGCTCGGTGTCGATGGTGGCCGACGTGATGATCAGCTTCAGGTCGGGCCGCTGCGGCAGCAGCTGGTGGAGGTAGCCGAGGAGGAAGTCGATGTTGAGGCTGCGCTCGTGGGCCTCGTCGATGATGAGCGTGTCGTAGCGGCCGAGCAGGCGGTCGCGCTGGAGCTCGGCCAGCAGGATGCCGTCGGTCATGACCTTGACGAAGGTGTCGTCGCCCACCCGATCGGTGAAGCGGACCGTGTAGCCGACGGCGTCGCCCAGGTCGGACCCCAGCTCCTCGGCCACCCGCTCGGCGATGGTGCGGGCCGCCACCCGGCGGGGCTGGGTGTGGCCGATCAGGCCGTCGACGCCCCGGCCCAGCTCCAGGCACAGCTTGGGCAGCTGGGTGCTCTTCCCCGAGCCCGTCTCGCCGGCCACGATCACCACCTGGTTGTCCCGGATGGCCTCGAGCAGCTCGGCGCGGCGCTCGGTGATGGGCAGCTCGGGCGGGTACGTCGGCACCGGCAGCCGCTCGCGCCGCCGCGCCCGCCGCGCCTCACGGGCGGCGGGATCCTCCGACCGCTCGGGGCGACGTCGCCTGCGTCGGCGTGGTGCAGGGTCGGTCACGGCTGATGCATGGTACGACCAGGGCGCGGCCGGGCCTCAGGGGTTCGGGCGGCCGCGGACGTGGAGGCGCTCGCCCTGGGGACCGAAGAGGCTGAGGAGCTCGAGGGGCTCGTCGCCGGCGTTGCCCATGGCGTGGGGGACGCGGGTGTCGAACTCGGCCGCCTCGCCCGGGCCGAGCTCGACGTCGTGGGGTCCGAGCCGCAGGCGGAGCCGGCCCGACAGGACGTAGGCCCACTCGTAGCCGTCGTGCACCTGGAGCGGCGGGTCGTCGGTGCCGTAGCCGACCGGGTAGGTCATCTTGAAGGCCTGGAGGCCGTCGGCCTGGGGGCTGAGCGGGATGATCGTCTTGCCGTTGGTCTCGAACCCCTCGAGCGGCACCCGGGGGTCGTCGACCGGTGGGGCGCCGACCAGGTCGTCGAGGGCCACCTGGTAGGCCCGGGCGAGGGGGAGGAGCAGCTCGAGCGTGGGCCGGCGCTGGCCGGACTCGAGGCGCGAGAGGGTGCTGGTCGAGATCCCCGTCGTGTCCGCCATCTCGGCCAGCGTCGCCCCCCGTTCCAGCCGCAGCCCCCGCAGCCGGGACCCGACGCCGACGAGCACCGTGTGCAGGTCGTCCATCCGCCCATCTTGCCGTTCCGGCACGGGGTCTTGCCACCCTGAACCCTCACCCTCCACCTGAGACTCTGGCATCGACCCTGGTCAGAGCGATGGGGCGCCATTCGGGCCGCGCTATGGGATCCTGGCATCGTGGGTCGAGTGGTGGTGATGCGGGCGCTGGCCATCGTCGTGATCGGGGCCGGCGGGCTGGTCGGATGCGGTGCCGACGACCGCTGCCCCGACCGTGACGTCGAGGTGGTCGCCGAGCGTGAGGTCGACGTGGCCCACCGGGGCCCCGACCTCGGTGACGCCGACGTGGTCGCCGCCGGCGAGATCGCCGGGGCCGAGCAGGGCTTCGTCCTCCAGGTGCGGAACACGACGAGCGTCGTCGAGCGGGTGCGGCTGACCCTCGACGGCAGGACCGCCCTCGACGTCGACCTGCCCGTCGAGCAGATGTGCTGGGGCGGGCACGGCCCCGTCTTCACCGTCGCCTACCCGCTCCCACCGGGCCCGGTCACGGCCGTGCTCGACCTCCAGGGATCAGCGAGCCGGACCGATCTCGACATCCCCGAGGGT
This sequence comes from Iamia sp., assembly GCA_035318405.1. Lineage (GTDB taxonomy): Bacteria > Actinomycetota > Acidimicrobiia > Acidimicrobiales > Iamiaceae > Iamia. The sequence goes on along the minus strand of DATHEV010000993.1, from coordinate 322 downwards.
GGCACGGTCTTCGGGGTCGTCCAGGTCCAGTCCGAGCGCTCCTGGGGCGACATGGCCATCTCCGACGACCTCCCCGTCTGGGGCTGATGCCGCTCGGGTCAGTGGAGCCAGAGCGTCAGGTCGAGGCCGAGATGGGTGTGGACGCGGGTGGCGGCGACCTGGGCCAGGTCCGCGGGCCAGGTCAGGCCCCGGGCGGCGAAGAGGGGCCGGGCGCGGGTGACGAGGAGCTCGGCCAGCCCCAGGCCGAAGGCGATCAGGTCAGCGCGGGTGGCGCGGACCGGGGGGAGGGCGGCGACGGCGACCCGCTGCTCCTCGGTGTAGG
>DATHEV010000992.1:0-6372 GCA_035318405.1 Iamia sp. | reverse complement strand
GGACGAGGCCCCGGCACCGGCGTCTCCCGCCGCCCCCGGACCCACCCTCGACAAGGGCGACGCCGAGGCCGCGTCCGATGCCGATGCCCCGCCGGACGCCACGACCGAGCCCGCCGCCGCCGCCGCGGCGCCGGCCGCCGGCCCCAAGCCTGCTGATCCCACCGGCGGGGACGACGAGGGTGATGCCGACCGGCGCCGGGTGCTGGTCATCGCCGCCGTCGCCTTCCTCCTGATCGCCGCCGTCGCCTTCGTGCTGACCCGGGGGGGCGACGACGACGAGACCACCGGCAGCACCACCACCCCGCCCGGCCAGGTCGCGTCCGACGGCGACGGCTCCGGCGGTGGCGCCATCACCATCTCCGGCTCCCCGGACTCGTTCAACCGCGACGACCGCGACGACGGCCTGGGAGCCCTGCCCAGCGGGGCGCCGTGGGTCGTCCAGTCGGGTGCCTGGGCGCTCCGGTCGGGCGAGGCCGTCGTGGCCCAGCCCGAGGCCGAGCGGCGCAACACCGTCTACGTCGCCACCGGCTACCCCGACCCGATGGCCCAGGTGCGGCTGACCACCATCGCCAACGGCGCCGGCATGGTCTTCCGTTACCAGGGCGAGTGCAACTTCTGGGCCGTCTACGCCGTGCCCGAGTTCGCCACCTGGAACGTGGAGAAGGTCGTCGACTGCGCCCGCGTCGGGGCCGAGGAGGGCTCGCCCGTCTACCGCACGATCACCAACGCCCCGGTCGGCGATGGCACCACGGTCGGCGTCGTGCTGAGCGGCGAGCAGGTCCAGATCGTCCTCAACGGCACCATCGCCCTGACCTTCGAGGACCCCGATCTGGCCGGCGTGGGCCGTCTGGGACTCACCTCGCGGGGCACCGACGACGTCGCCTTCGACGACTTCGTGGCCGGTGGCCCCGGCGGCCAGGGCGTCGTCGCCGCCACCACCACGCCGGGCGACGACCCGACGACCACGGCCGCCGAGGGCGACGACGGCGACGACCCGACCACCACCGCCGCAGAGGACGCCGAGCCGACGACCACCGCCGCGGGCGGATGACAGAAGCTCCGAACCTCCGGGGCTAGGTGGATGCGGACCACAACTCTCCGTTGTCGACGTCGGGTTCGGAGCCACGACCGGGTGGCGGTGCCCCGCTCGGCCGCTCAGCTGTGATCGGGCGGCTGCGGGGCCTGCCCGCTGCGGCCCTCGTCCTCGCGCTGGTGGCCGTGGCCGCCGTGGCGCGCAGCACGGACGGGCGCTACGTCGGCGACAACCGGTTCGACCAGTACTGGGCTCCGGGCTGGCGGCTGCTGCGGGAGACGTCGCTCTGGGACGGCACCCGGGGCATGGGTCGGGTGGGCGAGGAGATCTGGCCCCTGACCGCCCCCCTCGCCCTGCTGCGGGCGCTGGGGTTGTCCCCCGTCGCCGCCCAGCAGGTGTGGCACGCCACCGTCCTGGCCCTGGCCGGAATCGGCATCGTGGTCCTGCTCCGCACGGTCCAGCCGCGGGTCGGGCCGACCCACGTCGTCGCCGGGCTGGCCTACGCCCTCAGCCCCTACGCCATCACCTTCCTCGTCCCCACCAACCTGTTCTGGTCCTACGCGGTGGCGCCCTGGCTGCTGGCGGTGGCCCGCGTCGGCCTGCGGGGCGACGGGCCCTGGCGGTGGGCGGCGGCGTGGGCCCTGCTGGTCGCCTCGGGCGGCGACACCGACCCGCCCAGCCTCCTCCTGGCCGCGGCCTGGGTGGGGCCGCTCGTCCTGGTGGCGGTGGTCGTCGAGCGCGAGGCCACATGGCGCTCGGCCCTGGGCTGGCTGGCCCGAGCCGCCGCCCTCACCGCGTGGGTCGACCTGGCCGCCCTGGTCAAGGTCCGTCTCGGCTCGGGGCCCCTGGCCCAGCGGCTGCTCACCACCGAGGGCGTGGTCGAGGTCAACCAGACCTCGAGCTGGAGCGAGTCGTGGCGGGGCCTGGGCTACTGGGTCACCTACTTCGGGACCCCCGGCCGCGACGGTGACGTGCCCGGGGCCGTCTCGTGGTTCGAGACGCTGCCCGGCGCCCTGCTGGCCTTCGCCGTGCCCGTCGTCGCGCTGGTGGCCGTCTGGCGCCTGCGCTGGCGGCTCCGGGTGCTGTGGACCGCCCTGGCGGTGCTCTCCCTGGCCGTCATGGTCGGGTCGAACCCGAGCGCCATCGGCGGCCGTTCGCCGATCGGGCGGCTGCTGCTGGACGCCTACGACGCGGTGCCGTCGCTGGCCTCGTTCCGCACCACCTACAAGGCGGGCAGCGGGCTCCTCGTGGCGGTGGCCATCCTCGCCGCCACCGGTGCCTCGGCGTGGGGCACGGCCCTCGCCCGCCGCGACGCCCGGCTGCGCCAGGTCCCCCTCGCCGCGCTGGCGGTCGTGGTGCTGGCCACGGCCATCCCCCTGTGGTCGGGGCGGCTCTACGCCGACGACCGCCAGGTCGAGGCCATCGCCCCCCACTGGGTCGAGGCGGCCGAGTGGATCGAGTCCCAGCCCGGCGACGCCCGGGTGCTCGTCCTGCCCGGATCGACCCAGACGGCCTACCGCTGGGGCTGGGTCGGCGACGACATCCTCGACACGCTGTTCCGCCGCCACCCCAACGTGGTGCCCACCAACTTCCCGGTCAGCACGCCGCTGACGGCCGACATCGTCGACGCCCTGGCCCGCCGGCTCGCCGAGAGCCGCCTCGATGCCGAGGAGCTGGCCGCAGTGGCGCGGCGGTTGGGGGTCGGGTGGGTCATCGTCCGCAACGACCTGGACTGGGAGCGCCTGCGCGTGCCCCGGCCCGACGCCCTCGACGCCCTCCGGGACTCCGACGCCCTCCCCCTGGCCCGGGCCTTCGGCGAGCCCGGCGCCGACACCACCGCGGCCGACGACCGCTCGCGGGTGGCGGCGCGGGAGGCCGAGCTGCCGCCCCTCGAGGTCTTCGAGGTCCCCGGGGTCGACGGCCGCCAGCCCCTCGCCCGGGCGGCGGAGGCCCCGCTGCTCGTCGACGGGGGCGGCGACGCCTGGCCGGTGCTGGCCGACCTCGGCCTCCTCGACGACGACCGGCCCCTCGCCTTCGCCGGCTCGCGATCGGACGACGAGCTGGCCGCCGCCCTCGAGGCCGGTTCCCCGCTCGTCGTCACCGACACCAACCGGCGGCGCCTCACCCTCATCCGCGGCCCGGGACCGGTGGCGTCCGAGGTGCTGCCCGAGGACGGCGACCCCGGCCCCGTCGCCCCCGCCGACCTGTTCGAGCGGACCGGGACCCAGACGGTGGCGACCTACGGCGACGCCCTCCGCATCGAGACCTCGGGCGAGGCCGGCCTGGGCGGGTTCACGCCCTGGTTCCGCCCCGCCAACGCCTTCGACCGCGACCTGGCCTCGTCCTGGCGCACCGGTGGCCAGCGCGATCCCGTGGGCGACGCCGTCACCCTCACGCTCGCCGAGGACCACCCGATCTCTCGCGTCGCCATCACGCCGGTCCGGCCCGACGGGCGGCTGCGCCGGGTGAGCGCGGTCGACGTCGTCGTCGGCGACGAGACCCAGCGGGTCGAGATGACTGCGTCGGGCGCGGCCGACGTGGCCTTCGACCGGCCGGTCGAGGCCGACACGGTCGAGGTGCGGATCGCCGCCGTCGACGGCGACGGCGAGGCCGCCGTGGGGCTGGCCGAGATCGAGGTCGACGCGGCCGACGACACCGCCGACGGCGACCGCGTCGCCCTCGACGCCCAGGAGCGGATCGCCCTGCCCACCCACGCCCTCGCCTCCGACGACGATGCCCTGGCCGCCGCCCTGGCCGAGGCCCCCGTCGCCTACGTCCTGACCCGCTCGGGGATCGAGCTCACCGCCGACGAGGCCCGGTTCGAGGAGGAGCGGGTGCTGCGGCGCCAGCTCGACGTCGTCGGCGACCGCACCGTCGACGTGACCGGCGTGGTCCGGGGCGGGCGCGACCTGCCCGACCAGGCCGTCGACGCCCTCGTCGGCGGTGACGTCGGGGCCTGGGGATCCTCCCGGCCGGCACTCCCGTCCGAGGGCCGAGGCGCCCTCGCCGTCGACGGCGACACGGCCACCGGATGGATCGGGCGGGCCGGGCGGGGCGAGCAGCTCGCCGTCCGCTTCCCCCGCCAGGACGTGGCCACGGTGACGGTCCGGCTCGGCGGCGGGGCCTCCGACGTGCCTCTCGACGAGGTGACGGTGGCGGCGGGCGACGGCCGTCCCGTGTCGGTGGCCCTGGCCCCCGAGGAGGGGTGCGAGACCGGCTGTGACCGGGTCGGCACCGTCACCCTCGACGCCGGCGACCAGGAGCGCCTCGTGCTGCGGGTGCCGATCGACGTGCCCGGGTCCCGTCGGGTGCGGGTGCTCGAGGTCGAGGTCGACGGGGCCGACGGCCCGCTCCCGCGCGCCCCGGCCACGCCGGGCTCCGCCCCCGCCTCCGCCGGCGCCTCCGCCGGGAGCGAGTGCGGCACCGGGGTCGTGGCCGTCGACGGGGAGCCGGTCCCGCTGCGGCTGGTCGACGAGGCCGGTGCCGACGTCCTCGACGGGGCCGCCGTCGCCGTCGAGGCCTGCGATCAGGTCGCCCTCGCCGCCGGGACCCACACGGTCGACGCCCTCGCCGGCGCCCGGGTCGACACCCTCGTCCTGGCCACCGAGGGTGCCCTGGCGCCGCCGGCCGAGGGCGCCGTCACCGGACGGGCCATCGGCCGCGGCCCGGGGCGGATCGACGTGGGCCTCGAGGGCGACGACGAGGCCGTGGTCGTGACGGGCCAGTCGTTCGACACCGGCTGGACGGCGACCGTCGACGGGCACCCGCTGGGGGCGCCGACCGAGCTCGACGGCCAGGCCGCGTGGGTGGTCCCCGCCGGGGCCGACCGCCGGGTCGAGCTGCGCTTCGCCCCCCAGCGCACCTACCGCGTCGCCCTGTTCCTCAGCGCCCTCGGGGTGGCCGTGTGCCTGGTCCTGCTCCTGGGACCCGTCCGCCGCCGCCCTGCCCGAGCCACCCCCGACGAACTCGGGGGGTTCCGTGACCCCCCAGGGGCACATCTCCCCCCGAGTTCGGGACAGGATGAGGATCGATGACGACCACCACCACGCCCTCGGACACCCCGGCGGTCGACGAACCGCTCGCCGGCTTCGCCCTTCGGGCCGTGCCCCTGGCCGCCGCCGGCTGGCTGCTCGGGGGCTGGGTCGGCCTGGCCGCGGCTGTGGTCGGCGTGGGCTCGACGTTCCGGCGCCCGCCCACCCTGGTGGCCGCCGCTGCCCCCGTCGCCCTCGTCGTCGCCGCCCTGGCCACCGTCATCGAGGTACCGGTGGACGGCGACGCCCTCCGGTCGAGCTTCGCCGACGACCGGCCCACCGCCGCCACCGCCGGCCTCGTCGCCGCCCTGTTCGCCCTCACCGCCGTCGTGACCCTGGCGGTGCGGGATCGGGCCCCCGCCCCCCCGGCCGTCGCCGCCGCCGCCGCACCGAGGGCGCCGGGCCTCGACCGGCAGGCGCTGGTCGCCCGGGCCAGAGAGTGGGCGCCGATCGCCGGGATCGTGCTCGCCGCCGCCCTGGCCCTCGCCCTGCTCGCCCCCGGCGTCCCCGGCGCCACCGACGACGTGGCCGCCAACGTGCGCCTGGGCATGGGCTGGGCGACGACCACCGACGACGGCGGGGTCGTGGTCGACGGCACCGAGCCCCCGCTGGCCGTGATCGTCGCCGCCGTGGCCCCCGGTGGCGCCGGGGCCTGGACCGCCCTGGCCGGGGCGGGCGCCACCGCCGCGGCCGCCGCGTTCGTGAGCCGGCGGGCGGGACGCCGGGCCGTCCTGCTGGCCGCCGCCGGCACCGCCCTGGGACTCGTCGTGGTCCGGGCCGACCTGGCCGCCGCCCTGGCCGCGGCGCTGATCGGCGCCGCCCTGCTCGCCGGCGACCCGGAGGGCCGCACCCCGGTCTCCGCCGCCCTGGCCGGGGTCGCCTTCGGCGCCGCCGTGCTGGCCTTCCCCGTCCTCGGCCTGGCCCTGCCGCTCGTGGTGGCCGCCCTGGCCGTCCACCCCCGCACCCGGGACGTCACCGTCGCCCACGGCGTCGCCGGGCTGCTGGGCGCCGTCCTGGTGGTGGCCCCGTGGCAGCGCTGGCTGGTGGACCGCTTCGGCACCTGGTCCCCCGCCGCGGAGGTCCAGGTCCCCCTCTCCAGCGCCCTCGCCGTCCTCGTCCTCCTCGCCGCCATCGCCGCCCCCCTCCTCACCCCCCGCCCCGCCAAGGCCTGAGCCCCCCTCGCTCAGCCGCCCGACGGTCGTTCCGTGTGCGGGTTGATGCCGCAAACGGGCCAACCCGCACACAGAACGCCGGGGGGCCGATCACGAGGTCGTTCCGTGTGCAGGTTGATGCCGCACACGGTTCGGG
>DATHEV010000991.1:0-6131 GCA_035318405.1 Iamia sp. | reverse complement strand
CGACGAGGCGCATGGCGCCGCCCTCCCCGCTGACCTCGATCTCCTGGGCGTCGGAGGCCGACACCACCGCGGCGATGTCCTCGGCCCGGTCGGCCCGGTGGTCGGCCTGGAGGGCGAGGGCGCCGACGGCGGCCAGCACGGCCACCACGGCGGCGGCGACGAGGGGGGCCAGCCAGGGCTGGCGGCGACGGCGGTCGTCGAGCTGCGCCACCGACCGGCCGGGGGCGACCTGGCGGGTGCGGGCCGCCTCGGCCAGCACCTGCTGGCGGAGGGCGGCCGGGGGGACGACGGCGGCCGCCTGGCCCAGGTGGGCGGCGGCGGCCAGCAGCTCGCGGGCCTCGGCCTGGCACTCGGGGCACCGGGAGAGGTGGTCCTCGAAGAGGTCCCGCTCGTCCGAGGGCAGGGCGTCGAGGACGTACGGCCCGACGAGGGTGTGGGGATCAGGAATGCTCATCGGTGCACCGCCAAGCTCTCGGTCTCGGTCACGCGATCGGGGCCCACGTTGCACCGATGAGCGGCGTCACCGCTCGCTGCGCTCGCAGTGCCGCCGAAGAGACGACCGTGCTGTCTGGTTCGCTCGCTGCGCTCGCTCACGCGGTCACCTCCAGGGCGTCTCGTAGGCGGATCATGCCGTCGCGGATCCGGGTCTTCACCGTTCCGAGCGGCAGCTCGAGGATGTCAGCCACCTGGGCGTAGGTGTAGCCGCCGTAGTACGCCAGCTCGATCGTCTGGCGCTGGAGGTCGGTCAGCTGGCCCAGGGCGGACACGACCTCCTGGCGCTCGACCTCCAGGGTGATCGGGGCCGACACCGGGTCCTGGTCGGGGGCGCCGGTGCGCTCGGCGTCGCGCACCCGACGGTCGCGCTCCGCCTGCTCGCTCCGGACCCGGTCGACGGCCCGGCGGTGGGCGATGGTGGCCACCCAGGTCTTGCACGAGCCCTTGGTCCGGTCGTAGGTCGGTGCGAGGCGCCAGACCTCGAGCAGGACCTCCTGGGCCACCTCGTCGGCCTGGTGCGGGTCGCGCACCACCCGGCGGGCGATGCCCACCACAGTGGGGCTGACCAGGTCGTACAGGGCGGCGAAGGCGTCAGCGTCGCCCCGCGCCGTGCGGGCGAGGAGGTCGTCGGCATCGCCCGGCGCGCCGGCCGGGACCGACTGGAGGTGGCGGCGGGCGAGTCCCATCGTCAGCCGGCCTCGGCGGCGTGGGCGGGGGTCAGCCACAGCAGAGTGCGTAGCAGGTCGGGGCGCATCGGTGACGGTTCGGAGCCACCCGCACGGCGGATTGGTGGGCCCCGGGGATAGGTTCCGAGGTGATGCCCCCGGCCGCCGAACCTCCTGCCCGGCGGATCCGCTACCGGGAGATCGCCGACGACCTGCGCACCCGCATCGAGGAGGGCGACCTGCGGGGCCGGCGTCTCCTCCCCAGCGAGTCCGAGCTGTCGGCCCGCTACGAGGCCAGCCGGGTCACCGTGCGCAAGGCGCTCGACGGGCTGCGGGCCGAGGGCCTGGTCGACTCCCGTCAGGGCTTCGGCTGGTTCGTGGCCACCGAGCCGATCCTCCAGCACCTCGGCCGGCTGGGCACGATCGAGGAGCAGCTCGAGGCCGACGGGCGGAGGTCCGAGCGGCGGATCGTCGACTTCGGGTTCGTGGCCGCTCCGCCCAGGGTCCGGTCCGTGCTCGGCGTCGACCAGGTCCTCCGGGTCGCCCGGGTGAACCTGGCCGACGGCGAGCCCTTCGCCCGGGTCACGGTCTGGTGCCCCGAGGAGCTGGGCGCCTCGCTGTCGCGGGCCCAGGTGGCCGAGCGCACCTTCCTCGAGCTCCTGCCCGTGCCCCTGGGCGGGGCGGTGCAGACGATCGAGGCCCACGCCGCCTCGGCCGAGGACGCCGAGCTGCTGGAGATCCCGGTCGGCTCGCCGGTCCTGGTGTGCGAGCGCATCACCTCCGACGAGGGCGGGCACCCGGTCCTGGTCGCCGAGCACGTCTTCCCCGGGCTGCGCAGCGCCTTCACCGTCGACCTCCCCCGCCTGGGCCCGGCCTCGATGGCCCCCAGCGGCCTCCGCCTGGTCGACGACGGCAACCGCCGCTGAACCGGGGCATGCCGCCCCCACGTCGAGGGGGTTGGCGTCGGAGCGGAGGTGTCAGACTCGACCGGTGCGCACCCTGACCGTCGCCCTCCTGCTCACCGGTCTCGTGCTGTCCGGGTGCGGTGGCGACGACGGCAAGGACGAGGACCGGGCGCAGCTCGTCGACTCGCTCGGCTTCCTCGACACGGACCTCGGGCTCACGGAGGACGAGGTCGCCTGCACGGCCCGCACCATCGAGGAGGAGCTCGGGGACGACGACCTCGACGAGCTGGCCGCCCAGGTCCGCCGGGTCGACGAGGGCGAGGTGGCGCTGGCGGACCTGCCGGAGGACGTCTCGACCACCCTCACCGACTCGATCGCGTCGTGTGCGGGGTCGTCGTGAGGCGGGTCCTCGTGGCGCTGGCGGTCGTCGCCGTGCTCGTGGTCGGTGGGTTGGTGCTCGCGAACCGCGGGGACGATGACGGCAGCCCCACCACCGAGTCCGACCTGGCCCGGATCCTGCGGGACGATCGCGACCTCACGCGCGAGGTGGCGGACTGCGTCGCCGGACAGGCCTTCGACCGGCTGAGCGAGGACGAGCTCACGGAGCTGAGGGAGCGGGGCCCCGACGACGAGCTGGCGCCCGAGCTGCGGCGCAAGCTGGAGGCGGCGGTCGCCCCGTGCGCCTCGGCCGGATCGTGAGCCCGACGCGCCGGCAGGCGCTCGCCGTCCTGGTGGTGGCCCTCCTGGGCCTGGCCGCGGCCTGCGGTGTCGAGGTGCCCGACGACGTGGCCGAGGACCTGCGGGAGTCGACCACCACCACCGACAACGCCCCCTCGACCACCGAGACCCCCACCAGCGACGACGAGCTGGAGCAGGCCCTGATCGACAACGGCTACACGCTGGCCGAGGCCGAGTGCGGGGCCGGGAACCTGCGCGACGAGCTGGCCGAGGACGAGGTCCAGTCGATCGTCGACGCCGAGACCATCGAGGACATCTCGGCCAGCACCGCCCGCGCCTTCGCCGACGCCCTCCGCCCCTGCGTCGAGGACGGTGCCGAGGGCGACGACGGCTCGGACGGGCCCGGGTCCGGTGAGGACGACCCCGACGAGGGCGACGGTGACGGCATGCCCGACATCGGCGACGACAGCGAGGGCGACGTCAGCCGCTCGCGCTTCCTCTCCGCCCTCATCTCCAGCGGCCTCGGCGACGAGGAGGCGCGCTGCATCGTCGACAACATCTACGCCAACTTCGACCAGGACGAGATCAACACGCTGTTCCACGCCGACTCCGAGGCCGACGTCCCCGACGAGCTCCTCGACCCCTTCATGGCCATCGTCGAGAGCTGCGGCAGCTAGATCCCTCAACAGTCTCCTAGTCGCGCAGGGGCCAGGGCTCGATGCGGCGGCCGCGGTGGGAGCGGCGATCGCCCAGGGCCCAGGCCCGGCGCCAGGCGCTGGCGTCGGGGCCGGACAAGGGCGGGGACTGGCCGGCGTGAGCCCGCTGGCGGGCCGTGAACCAGTCGCCGCTGACCTCGTCGGCCAGGGCGGTCACGGCGGCCTCGATCTCGGTGGAGAACACCCGCATGTCGGTATCGGGGCCGGGGTGGATCGGAGTGCCGAAGGTGACCCGGGTCTTGCCGGGGACCAGCTTGGACGTGCCCTTGGGCAGGATGCGACCGGTGCCCTCCAGGTGGACGGGCACGACGGGCACCTGGCAGCGCACGGCCAGGAAGGCGGCGCCGGCCCGGAAGGACTGGGCCCAGCCGTCGGGGCTGCGTCCGCCCTCGGGGAAGATCACCATGCTCCAGCCGTCTTCGATCAGCTCGGTGGCCAGGGCGGTGGAGCGCCGGGTGACCTTGGTGCGCTCGATGGGGATGGCGTTGAGGGCGAGGGCCGAGAGCGTGGCCTTCAGCCGCGTGTCGAAGAAGTAGTCGGCCGCGCCGCCGGCGAAGGCCCGGTGGCGCCAGGGCTCGGGGAGCGACGTGAGCAGCAGGCCGGCGTCGAGGTGGCTGAGGTGGTTGGCGGCGAAGATCGCCGGGCCGTCGAGCCCGACGAGGCGGTCGTAGCCCCGGCGCTCGGGATCGGCGACGGCCTTGATCAGCGGGCGGACGGCGCCCTCGAGCAACGCCAGCCGGCCGAGCCGGGCGGCGGGGGAGCGGGCCCAGTCGGTGTCGTAGGCCGCCCCCAGCTTCTGCTCCTTGGGCCGCGGCTCGACGCCGCCCGGCAGCGTCGGCGCCCGCAGCGGGAACTCGGCCGCCTTGAGCGCGGCCGACGGCCTGGGCAGCCGCCGCTGCACCTGCTGCGCGGTCCGCAGGGCGACCTCGAGGCGCTTGGGCCCGGTCCGCTTGGAGGCCATCAGCCCACCCCTCCGCCGAACTCGGTGGAGTAGGTGACGCGTTTCGGGCACCTATCCCACCGAGTTCGGGTCACGAGGGGCATCACGTGACGTCGGCCATGACGATGGGCGGGTTGTGGAGGTGGGTGACCGTGGGCGCCGGGCCGACGGTGTCGGTGGCCATCTCCAGGGCGTCCTGCAAGGTGCTGGCGGGGCGGAAGCCGAGCCGGCGCACGGCGCGGGTGTCGCCGCCGACGATGATCACCGAGCCGAGGTGCTGGAGGGCGTGGGCGCCCCAGTACCACATGTAGAACGGGTGGACGCCGTGGTAGGCGTGGCTCGTCCGGTACAGGTGGCGGTACCACTCGTCCTCGGCGTAGCGCTTCTCGTACTTCTCGGCGATGACCTTCGGGTCGGTGGTGTCGGCCAGCACCTCCTCGAAGAAGTCGATGTACGAGGGGTGGTGGACGGGGTGGAACTCCCACGGCGTGGGGTGGCTCATGATGAGCACGCCGCCCTCGCGCACCAGGGGCTTGCCCCGGTACATGTTGAAGAAGTACCCGAGCCCCAGACACATGACCAGGATCGGGTTCATGATCGAGTTCACGTTGTAGGGACAGATGTAGGGCAGCCCCATGGTGAGCACGTCGGTCTGGCCCTCGACCGGGACGATGTGCTGGGCGAAGCAGTGCTCGAGGGTGCGCTCGTGCACGGGCTCGACGGCGCCGGCGGTCACCGACGTGACGCCGTAGGGCGCCTCGTGGTTCATGAACAGCTTGCGGCGGGTCGAGCTCGACATGCGGTCGAGGCCCGCCTTCATCCCCATGAAGGTGATGCGGTCCTTGGTCGACCACTCCCACTCGCGCTTCTGGAGGACCGACAGCGGGCCGGTGTCGCCGAAGGTGTCGGTGTTGAGGGTGGTCTCGATCTGGAAGACGTTGACGCCGGCATCGGCGATGACCTGGCCCATCCGCCAGTTGGCGTGGTGCAGCTACGAGGAGTGCCGATCCATGAACGACTTGGAGTGCTCCATGGTCGCCGGGTTGTGGTGGTGGCGGATCGAGCGGTAGCTGGCCAGCCCGGTGGCGACGCTCTTGTGGCCGCCGTCCATCGAGACGATGTTGATGTTGACGTAGACGAGGAGGTCGGACTCGGCGGCGTGCTTGTTGATCTCCACCTCCTCGCCGTGCTTGGTGTCGCCCAGGTAGGCGAGGTCGTCGGGATCCTCGGCGTCGTGGTTGTAGAGCCGGCCCTCGGGCTCGAAGGCGTCGTAGACCCGGTCGCCCACCGCGTGGCGCAGCTCGTGCTCGGTCATGCGCCGGTGGAGGGCGAGGGCGGCGATGATGCGGACGTCGTCGACGCCGGCGGCGGCGGCCCGGTCGAGCACGGCCTCGATGACCCGCTGGCGGATGTCGGGCCGGCGCATCTTGGGCAGCGGCAGCGACACGTCGTCGAAGGCGATGACCAGCTTCATGCCGGCGAACAGCCGCTCGCTGAGCGGGTCCGAGTCGAGCGGGTGGTCGAGGGCGTCCTCGATGGCCTGGGTGACGCTCTTCAGCGGGTCGAGCGGCTCGGCCGGGTAGATGATGCGGCTGCGTCCGGGGGGCAGCTTCTCCAGGCGGAACGACTCGCCGTGGTGGAACAGGACGGGCGGCGTCGAGCGGTCGACGTCCAGCACGAGGCCGGGGCGGGGCATCAGCGAGCTTCCTTGGGAGTGGCGATCATCGGTGCT
>DATHEV010000990.1:0-3162 GCA_035318405.1 Iamia sp. | reverse complement strand
TCCAGAAGGGAGCCAGGACGTTGTTGGGCCGGGTGGGGTCGCCGATGGGCTCCAGGTTGCAGCACTTGTTGTCGGCGACGCCGCTCTCACCGACGACGAGGAAGCCGTTGGAGTCGACACCGAACTTGGTGTAGGTCTGGCCGCCGTAGACGAAGGCGGGGACGTTGAACGGGACGATCTGCTCGTCGCCGATCGGGGTGACGATGGTGCCGCCGAAGGCGTCGAGCGGGATGTAGCCCGCGGGCGACGCGCCCGGTGCGGTGGCGGGGACGCCCGGGGTGAAGCCGTCGAGCGGGACGTCGGCCGCCGTGGCCACGCCGCCGGTGGTGGTGGCGCCCAGGTTCGCGGCGGTCACCGTGCCCTCGGCGTCGCCTTCGGCCCGGAGGTCGACCAGGGCGTCGGTGCCGCCCGGGTTGGCCAGCTCGTAGGAGCAGGTGGACGTGGCCGGGACGGCGATCGGGTCGGGGGCGCAGCCGAGCCCGGTCAGCGAGATCTCGCTGGGCTGGGGCACGAAGCCCACGGGCAGGCGCGTGTCGTTGCGGCCGGCGGCGGAGACGGTGATGCCACCGAGCTGCTGGGTGCCGATGGCGGCGTCGGAGTCGATGACGACCTCGAGCTCCTGCGACGCGCCGGTGCCGAGCGTGAACGTCGAGGGCTCGACGGTGATGCTGCTGTCGGCCCCGACGGTGGTGGCGACCGTGTAGGTGGCCGCCAGGCCCGGGTTCGTCACGGTGCGGGTCGTCCGGAGCCGGCCCGGCATCGCCGGCGCGTTCACCTGGGCGATGTTCAGGTGGACGGCGTTGGCCGGGTCGAGGCCCAGGGTGCCGAAGCGGGCGGCGGTCTCGTCGAGCAGCAGGCCGGGGGCGGCGGCCGCGTCGACCTGGATGCGGCCCGAACCCGTGGCGAACGGCGTGGCCGGGCTCCCGTTCTCGGTCACCGTGGGCGAGGCCGAGCCGGTGAGGGCCGAGCGCACGTCACCGGGGGTCCAGTCCGGGTGGGCGTCGAACAGCAGCAGCGCGGAACCGGCGACGTGGGGGGCGGCCATCGAGGTCCCGTCGAGAACGCGGTAGAGGTTGCCGGACGGACCCTCGTTGGGGCTCTCGGGGACCGGGGTGTGGCCGGCCAGGATCTGCTGCCCGGGGGCGCCGACGTCGGGCTTGATGGTCAGGCCGCCCGGGCCGCGCGCGGAGAAGGGGGCGATCTCGTCGCCGGTGGCGGGGGTCGCGGTGCCGGCGGTGAAGGAGGCGGTCGCCCCGGGGTTCGCCGTCAGGTGGGTGACGAGGGCGGCGCCGTCCTGGATGTGGATGGTGGGCAGCCAGTGGTTCTCGGCGCTGACGTTGAAGGGCGGGTTGTTGTAGAGGACCATGCCGGCGGCCCCGCCCTGCTTGACGTTGAAGCCCTTCTCGACCCGCCCGGCCGACCGCTCGCAGGCCACGATCTTCCCGGTGAAGAGCCCGGGGGGCGCCGGCGTCGTGCACTGGGCGTTGCCGTAGGGCGGGGCCGAGGCCATCACGATCGGCAGGGGGCCGGCGCCGGCGGTGATGCTCAGCCCGGGGAGGGTGAGCCCGGCCCCGCCGCTGACGGTGAGGGTCGAGGCGAAGTCGCGGTTGGGGCTGGTGGCGGCCACGGTGGTGACCCACGGCCCGTTGTGGTCGGTCGTGTCGGCTCCCGGGCCGGAGTTGCCGGCCGAGGCCGACACGAGGACGCCGGCGGCGTAGGCGTCGAGGAAGGCCAGCTCGACCGGGTCGGTGGCCGGGGTGCCGCCGCCGCTGATCGAGAAGTTGATGACGCGGACCCCGTCGAGGATCGCCTGCTGGACGGCGGCGGCCGAGTCGGATGGGAAGCAGCCCGTGGGGCCGCAGACCTTGTAGGCCGAGACCCAGGCACCCGGGGCCAGGCCGCTGATCGGGCCCCGGTCGATGCCGAGCGGGTTGGCCGCGGCCACGGGGTTGCCCGCGGCGGTCGTGGTGGTGTGGGTGCCGTGGCCGTTGCTGTCGCGCGCCAGGTTCTCGAAGGTGTCGTCGCCCGAGTTGGCGTTGTAGGCGGCCATGAACGCCTGGCCGCCGATCAGCTTGTCGTTGCAGGCGAAGACGTCGACGGCCGGCGTCAGGGGGTTGTCGCCGAACTGGCAGGCCCGGGGCGTGGCGTCGGCCTTGGGGGGCGGCGTGGCCGTGACGCCGGTGTCGGCCAGCTGGGGGTGCTCGGGCCACACGCCGCTGTCGAGGCTGCCGAAGATGACCCCGCTGCCGGCGGTGGCCTGCCCGCCGACCTGCGACCACACCTGGTCGGCGCCGACGAACGACGGCGTCGAGTCGGTGAGCAGCTGGTTCGGGGCATCGGACTGGACGGCGACCACGCCGTCGACGGCGAGAACGGCCTCGACGGCGTTGGCCGGGATGCGGGCGGCCACGCCGCCGTAGACGATCCGCAGGCTCTGGCCGATCTGGGCGGACGGGACGGCGGCCCGGATGCCGGCCACGATGGCGGCCTCGTCGCGGGCCACCTGCCGGGCGTACGGGCTCGTGGTGACATCCGCGCCGGTCAGGGCGTCACCGGTGACCGACGGGCTGGTGGCGGCCAGCCCCTCACGTCCGCCCGAGTAGGCGGCGATGGCGTCGTAGTCGAGCTTGATGACCACCGGGACGATGGCACCGTCGCCCCGGGCCAGCAGGCCCGGGTCCGTCTCGGCCAGCGCGCTCGAGGTGCCCTTGCTGCCCTCGATCGGCGCGCCGTCCGGCGTGACCGCATCGTCGGCCGCCTCGAGCGCGCCCGGGTCGACCCGGCCCGGACCCGGGGCTTGGGCCGCCACCGGGACTCCGGTGAGCGCCACGGTGGCAAGGACGAGGACGAGGCCAGCCCGTCGACGGGACCTGATCATGCGGTGAACCCCCGAAGCCCGCGCGACCACCTGTTGGGTCGCGACGAGGGTGGCGAACCACCCGTTCGGATGACGCTACTGCGACCCGTGCCCCCCTGCGACCGGAGGTCTCGGCCAGACTCACGGGGTGATCGCTGACGACCGCCGGGATGAGCCGTGAGCCGGCGGGCGACCCTCGTGGTGGCGATCGTCGTGGCGCTCGTCGGGCTGGCGGTCGGCGTCGTGCTCGACCTCGTCGACGACGGTGAAGGCGCGTCATCCGGATCGTCGCCCGGCGCCGGCAT
>DATHEV010000989.1:0-7390 GCA_035318405.1 Iamia sp. | reverse complement strand
GGTGAAGAGCTCCCGGGGGACGATGCCGGCCCGCTCCCAGTCGAGGAACGAGGGCACGACCTCCTTCTCCACGAAGGTGCGGACGCTGGAGCGGAACTGGTCGTGCTCCTCGGCGAACAGGGTGCGGCGCATGGCAGCCGAGAGTACGGGGTCGGCGGACCACGAGGTGCCAGGCACCTCGTGGTCCGCCGACGTCGCACTGTGGACAGACGTATGCGTCAGTCATATGATTGACGCATGTCTTCGTATCGGCTGATCAACCTCGTCGGCGCCCTCGGCGTCGCTCTCGCCGACGGCCAGCGGCGAGCCATGAGCGAGGCGTCGGGGCTGGCCGACACCGAGGTGGCCACTCTCAACGTCGTGGGGCTGGCGCCGGGACGCAGCATCACCTCGGTCCGGATCGCCCTGGACATCACCCATCCCGGCACCGTGCGCGTCGTCGACCGGCTGGCGGCTCGGGGCCTGCTCGAGCGGCGGGCCGGCGCCGACGGCCGGACCGTCGGTCTCCACCTCACGGCCGAGGGCCAGACGGTGTGGGTGGCCCAGGCCGACGCCCGCCAGTCCTGGCTGGCCACCTTCGCCGACGCCCTGGGGCCGGAGGCGGAGGCCACGCTCGAGCGTCTGCTCGGCCTGACCGGTGTCGATCACGACGAGGGCGAGCACCTCTGCCGGTTGTGCGACGAGACGGTGTGCCCCCAGGACCGGTGCCCCGTGACGGTGGCGATCGGATGAGGCTCGCCCGCCGCCACCAGGGCCCGGCGTTCCGGAGCCGAGCCGCCCGGCGAGGCGACCCAGAAGCACAGTTGGCTGCTCTCCGAGGCCCTGCCGAGGAGGTGCCCGGCGCCGATCCCGCCCTGCCTGCCCCTCTCCTGATGGTGGGCAGCGCGGCGGCGTGGGCCGGTGGCCTGGTCGCCACCAAGCACGCCATCGCCGTGGCCGACACGTCGGAGTCGTCGCTGCTCCTGCTCCAGCTGGCCGCGTCGATCGCCGCCCTCGCCGTCGGCTGCGCCGTCACCGGCGCCTCGCCCCGACCGGCGTGGCGGGCCGGCTGGGTCGGCCTCCTCGAGCCCGGCCTGGCCTACCAGCTGGCCCTGGCCGGCCTGGCGCTCACCAGCGCGGCCAGCGCCAGCATCCTCGGCAGCCTCGAGCCCGCGGTCGTGCCCCTCGTCGCCTGGCTGCTGCTCCGCGAGCGGCCGACGGCCTCGCTCCTCGCCGTCGTCGGCGGCGCGACGGTGGGCGCCACGCTGGTGTCGCTCGCCCCCTCGACCGGCGATCGCAGCCTGGCCGGCGACCTCCTCATCGTCGGCAGCGTGGTCGCCGCCGCCCTGTACGTCGTGGTGGCCTCTCGCCGGGTGGCGGAGGTGGCTCCGCTGCCCACCGCCCTCGCCCAGCAGACGTGGGCGTTCGGCTTCGTCGCCCTGGTGGTCCTGGGCGCGGTCGCCGTCGGGGCCGGCGAGCTCCCGCCGTTGCGCCTCGACGCCGTGGCCTGGGCGGCGGGGTCGGGCGTCCTCGGCTACGCGGTGCCCTTCTGGCTGTACCTCACCGCCCTGACCCGGATGCCGGTGGCCCGAGCGGCCACCTACCTGACGCTCATCCCCGTGTTCGGAGTGGTCCTCTCGGTCCTCCTGCTGGGCGAGACCATGACCGGGGTGCAGGCCCTGGGCGCCGTGGTGGTGGTGGCCAGCCTGGCCCTCGGCACCCGGCTCGACTCCACCGATCCCGACGATGATGACGGCCCGACTACACCGATCGATCCGGTCGTGCGTGTGGGACGGTTGTGACGCAGCCGACCTTCGCCCTCCGTCGGGCTGGGGCTGTCGAGGGGAGCACCGGAGTGGCGAGCGACAGTGGCGAGCCGCTCCCCTTCGGGCCCTTCTTCCTCGACGAGTACCCCCGTCTGGTGGCCATGGTCCACGCCCTGTCGGGCGACCGGGGCCACGCCGAGGACGTGGCCCAGGAGGCCCTCCTCCGTGCCTACCGGAGGTGGGACGTCGTCGGCGCCTACGACCGGCCCGGAGCGTGGTCCCGGCGGGTGGCGCTCAACCTGGCCACCTCCGCCCGCCGGCGGCGCCGGTCGGAGCACCGGGCGGTGGTCCGCCTCGCCCTCCGGCCCGAGCCGACGCCGGCCGATCCGGTCGGCGACCCGGTCGTGTCGGCCGACGTCTGGGCCGTGGTCCGCACCCTGCCCCGCCAGCAGGCCGCCGCCCTCGTCCTCTACTACCTGGCCGACGAGAGCGTGGCCGACCTGGCCGTCAGCCTGGACTGCGCCCCGGGCACGGCCAAGGCCCACCTCCACCAGGCCCGGGCTGCCCTTGCGGCCCGCCTGGGCACCGACATCGAGGAGACGCCGTGACCGTCGATGACCTCCTGCGCACCGCCGCCCACGACCTGCTCGCCGACGTGCGCTCCACGACCGACCCCGAACGGGCCCTCGACCAGCTGGTGGAGGCCCCGATGCCCCGCCGTGTCCCGCCGCCGGTGCGGTCGGCGCTCGTCGCCGCCGCCGTGCTGGTGGTGCTGGCGGTGGCGGCCGTCGTCGTCGTCCAGATCCGGGACGACACCGAGGACGTGGCCACCAGTCCGCCGCCGACGACCGAGGCCCCCCGCCCGACCACGCCGGGTCCGGCGACCGGCGAGTCGGCCGGGCTGGCCATGACCGTGGACCCGGCGACCGGGCTCGTGGACGGCGACGAGGTCCAGGTGACGGCGGACGGGCTGCCGACGGACCTGGAGGCCGGGTTCCTGCTGTGCCGCGCCGACGCCCTCCTCGCCGAGGTGGGGATGGAGCAGTGCCAGTTCGGCCCGGAGCGTGAGCTCAGGCCCGACGCCGCCGGCCATCTCGACGGGTCGATCACGGTCGAGCGCCTCCTGACCATCGGGGAGGAGGCGCGCACCGTCGACTGCGCCAGGGAGGCCCGCTGTGCGGTCGGCGTGGTCGTCATCACCCGGGAGCCGGGCGAGGAGGCCGGGACGGAGACCATCCGGTTCGACCTGGAGGGCCTGGTGGCGATCGAGCTGGCGCCGCAGGGAGAGCTGCCGGTGCCGACCGTCCGGGTGGAGCCGGCCGAGGGGCTGCGTCACGGACAGCCGGTCACGATCTCGGGGGAGGGCTTCGTCGGGCCGATCGGGAGCGCCGCGCTCTGCACGGAAGGCGCGTCGCCGGGTGGGGCCCGCTGCACCTTCGTCGGCCTCACCGGCGAGCGGCAGAGGTACGAGAACCCGCCGGTGGACGAGCGGGGTCGCTTCGAGGTCGAGGCCCCCATCTGGCGGGCCATCCCGACCTACGACGCCGACGATCGCCCGCAGATCCTGGACTGCGCCGTGGAGGCCTGCACGCTCCAGGTGACCAGCGGTGACGGCCGGGTCGGGCGGCCGGTGCCCCTGCACTTCGACCCGGCGTTCCCCCTGCCCGCGGTCCCGACGGTGCAGGTGGACCCGGCCACCGGGGTGCGGTCGGGGGATCCGATCACCATCACCCTCCGAGGGCTCGCCGCCGGCCAGTCGGTGCTGCTGGGCGCGTGCAGCGCCCAGCCCTCGGAGCCGGAGCTCGGTGCGTGCAGTCAGTCGACCCTGATCCAGGAGGTCGTGGCCGACGCCGACGGAGAGGTCACCATCGACCTGCCGGCCATCGACCCGGCGCAGTACGGCGTGGACTGCACGCAGCCCGACAGCTGCGGCGTGACCATCATGGAGCCGATCGCAGGAAGCGGGGATCCCCTGCTCAGCCTGGTCGAGCCGGCCTTGGTGCAGTACGCCCCGTGATGGCCTCCCGACGGGCGGCCTGGAGCTGCGACGCGCCGGGCGGGAAGGCCCAGTGGAAGGCGGCCAGCCCGGCGTTGACCCACGGCCGCACGACGAGGACGTCGACCGGCGGCAGGGCCGGGAGGCGCAGGGCCGACTGCGCCCACCAGGGCAGGAGCCCGACGGCGGCCGTGGCCACGGCCGCGTGGGCCGGTCGGGCCAGGAGGGGGAGGGGTGGGTTGAACAGGAACCGCACCGTCGCCCGCCCGTCGGCCGTGAGGCGGAGCTCCGGGCGCCGGTCGGCCAGCCAGCGCGCCGTGCCGACCGCCGTGTCGGGGATGTCGGTGGCGCCGAGCAGGGCCGCCACCTGGCCCATCTCGACGCAGTAGGCATCGGCCTCCGCCCGGCTCAGCCGGTCGCGGCCGTAGGCCCGGTTGGCGGCCAGGAAGGAGTCGACCTCGGTGGCGTGGACGAAGGCCACCAGCTCGGGGTCGGCGGCGTCGTAGGGCGTGCCGTCGTCGGTGGTGCCCCGGACCCGGCGGTGGACGCGGCGCACGGTGCGGGCGGCCCGCTCGGCGTCGGCGGTGGTGCCGAAGACGGTGGCGACCACGAAGCGGGACGTGCGCTCCAGCCGGCCGAAGGGGTCGTCCCGGTAGGACGAGTGCTGGGCCACGCCGGCCATCACCGAGGGGTGGAGGGCCTGGAGCAGCAGCGAGCGGAACCCGCCGATGACCGTGGCGGCGTCGCCGTGGAGGCGCCAGGCCGCGCTGTCGGGGCCGAACAGGCCCGGGTCGGGGCTGGTGACGTCGACGAGATCGGCCACCGTCGCCGGTTGGCCCTCGCCGGCCGGCTCGACCGCCCGCACCGCGGCCCGGATCACCGACCGGGGATCGAGGGGCAACGCCATCGCCCCACGCTACGGAGCGGCAGCGTCGCCCGTCGGGTCGGAGGCCGTCTCCCGCGCGGCGGCCTAGGTTGCCGGCCGTGCGCACGGTGCTGGTGGTGACGGGGGGCGACCCGCCCCACGCCGGGCTGGTGCTGCCCCCTGCCGACCTGGTGGTGGCGGCCGACTCCGGGGCCGACCACGCCGTCGCCCTCGGCCTGCGGGTCGACGTCCTCGTCGGCGACCTCGACTCGATCGACCCGGTGACGCTCGCCGCCGTGAGGGCCGCCGACGGCGAGGTCGTCCGCCTGCCCCGGGACAAGGACGCCACCGACGTCGAGCTGGCCCTCGACGCCGCCTGGGGTCGAGGCGCCGAGGCCCTCGTGCTCGTGGGCGGCCACGGAGGACGGCTCGACCACGCCCTTGCCACCATGGGGGCGCTGGCCTCCGTCGCGGCCCCCGGCCGCCGGGTCGAGGCCTGGATGGGCCCCGCCCACGTCGCCGTCACGGTCGACGAGGCGCCCATCGCCGGCCGGGTGGGCGAGCTGGTGTCGCTCGTCCCGCTGGGCGGTGCCGTCGACGGCGTCACCACGACCGGGCTGCGCTGGCCGCTGGCCGAGGCGCACCTGCCGTTCGGCTCGACGTGGGGCGTCAGCAACGAGGTCGTGGTCGTGGATGCCGGCGTCGCGGTCACCGGTGGCGTGCTCGCCGTCGTCCGGCCCCATGCCCTCGCCCCCGAGCACGACGACCCGGGGCACGTGCCCCGACCCTGACATGCTGGCCGGCGTGGACGTGACCGCCGAGATGGAGGCCCAGGCGCCGGCCGAGGCCCTGTTCGCCTGGATCGAGGACCTCGGGCGCTACCCCGAGTGGCTGGGCCTGGTCAGCCGGGCCGAGCCGGCCGCCCCCCATGCTGACGACGAGGGCCCGGCGTGGTCGATCGACCTGCGGGCCCGGGTCGGTCCGCTGGCCCGGGCCAAGCGCCTGCGCATGGTGCGCACGGTGCACGACGCGCCCCGGCGGGCCACCTTCGAGCGGCGCGAGCACGACGGCCGGAACCACTCGCCGTGGGTCCTGCGGGCCGAGATCGAGGGCGACGGCGACCCGTCCCGCCTCGTGATGCACCTCCACTACGGCGGGGCCATGTTCGAGTCGGTGGCCGATCGGCTGCTCCGCGACGAGATCGCCCGCTCGCGCCCCCGTCTCGCCCGCCTGGTCGAGGCGCCGCTTCCCTAGGAGGGTCGAGCTCTCGTCGGCCTCTACAGGCCCGCGAAGATCGCCCGGACCTCGTCGCCGATGGCGACGTCGGCCGGGGTCGCGCCCTGGTCGGTGCGGGCGTTGGGGTCGGCGCCGCGGTCGAGCAGCAACCGGACCATGGCGGGGCTGTCGTTGTGGGCGGCGGCGTGCAGGGGGCGGTAGCCGCCGTTCATGGTGGCGTCGGCGTCGGCCCCGTGGTCGAGCAGGAGGTGCACGACGACCTCGTGGGCGTTCGCCGCCGCCGAGTTGATCGGGTGCACGGCGAGCTCGTTGGTCGACACCGGGTCACACGGCGCGCCCCGGTTGAGCAGGAGCTCGGTGGCCCGCAGCTGGCCGAAGAAGGCGGCGAGGTGCAGCGGCGTGAACCCGTCCTCGGACACGGCGTCACGGCGGGCCGGGTCGGCGTCGAGCCGGGCCTGGAGGTCGCCGACGCGGCCGAGGGCGGCGGCGTCGAACACGTCGAGCGGCACCTCGGCGGCGAGCAGGTCGCCCACCAGGTCGGCCATGTGGGCGTAGGCCGCCAGCCGCACCATCGACGCGCCCCGAGCGCGCACGGCGGCCAGATCGGGGTGGTGGGCGAGCGTGTCACGGGCGACGACCTCGTCGCCGATGTCCATCGCCGTGAGGAGGGCGTAGAGAGGTCCACCCCGTCCCCTGGGGCTGTCAGACACGGTCGGACAGGTTAGTGGGATGCGGCGACGCCGGTAGCGTGGGGGCCGTTCCCCACGACACCGGAGGCCCGGATGGTCGACGTCACCGACGCCACCTTCATGCAGGATGTGATCGAGAAGTCGAAAGAGGTGCCCGTCGTCGTCGACCTCTGGGCGCCGTGGTGCGGCCCGTGCCGGACGCTCGGCCCGATCCTCGAGGACGTCGTCGACGGCCACGAGGGCGACGTCATCCTGGCCAAGGTCAACGTCGACGAGAACCCGCAGGTCTCGCAGGCGTTCCGGGTCCAGGGCATCCCCGCCGTCTTCGGCCTGCGCAACGGCAAGGTCATCGACAGCTTCGTCGGCGCCCAGGGCAAGGACGCCGTCACCGCCTTCGTCGACGGGCTGCTGCCGACGGCCGAGGAGGGTGAGGTGGCCCGGCTGCTCGCCCTGGGCGACATCCCGTCGCTGCGCTTCGCCCTCGAGCTCGACCCCGCCAACGAGGAGGTCACCTTGGCCCTGGCCAGCGCCTTCGTCGACGACGACCGGGCCGACGAGGCCCTCGAGCTGCTGAACCGGATCCCGGAGTCGACCGCCAGCCGCCAGATCGCGGCCCGCGCCCGCACCGGTGGCGTGCCCGACGACTCCGACGGTGTCGACGCCCGACTCGACGACCTGCTCGATCGGGTGCCCGGCGACGACGACGCGCGCCAGGAGCTGCTCGACCTGCTCGAGGTGCTGGGCCCCGACGACCCGCGCACGGCCCGGTACCGCAAGGCCCTCACGGCCAAGCTGTTCTGAGGCGGTTCGGCGGCATGGGCATCCGCCGGGCCGACGGCTACTGGATCTGGGTCGGCGG
>DATHEV010000988.1:0-2250 GCA_035318405.1 Iamia sp. | reverse complement strand
AGCCGCACGGACACGTCGCCGTCGCCGAACACGTCCTGCCAGACGTGGAGGACCACGTAGTAGAGCGGCGGGTGGCCGTCGTGCTTCAGGGCCTCGGGGATGTCACCGAGGGGCAGGGCGGCGATGTTCGAGCTGAGCGCCTCGTCCAGCCAGAGCGGCGAGCGCTGGAGCACCCGGAGCACCAGCCCGGCGAGACCGATGAACGCAAGGCCGGCCAGGTCGAGGAGCCGGGCGCCCCGCCAGGGCAGAGGCGCGACCTCGACGGTGGGCCAGCGGTCCGGCCGGGCCGGCCCCTCGGCGTCTCCGTCCGTGGAGGGCACCGCGGCCGTGGGCCGCGGGGGGCGGGGCACCTACGGGGCGACCGGGACGGGCTGCCCGGTGGGTCCGCCCGCCGGCGTCACATCTGGTTCGTCCTCGACGACGCCGCCGTCGGAGGGTCCGCCGGCCGCGGTCACGGCGTCGGCGCTCGACATCAGGCTCCGCAGGGCCAGCACGGCGACGGCGTAGACGATCAGCGCCACGGCCATCACGACCCGGAAGCCGAAGGTCATCGACAGCAGGGTGGTGAGCACCGACCCGATGACCGAGGCGAAGCCGTTGACCGCCCAGCCCCACGCCACGTACTCCCGCGACAGCGAGGTCATGCGGCCCACGGCACCGAGCCCGAGGGGCATGAACATGCCCAGGCACAGCCCCAGCGGGGCCATCATCACGAAGGCGATGACCACCCGCAGGGCCAGGCTCAGCCCGAAGGCGCCGTCGATCACCTCGGGCAGGCCGAACTCGTAGAAGAGGGTCAGCACGGCGAGCGCCCCGAGCAGCCACAGCCCGATCGTCCAGCCCCGGTGCACCACCTTCTCGCTGAGCAGGGCGCCGACGCCGGTGAAGATCAGCACCGAGGCCAGCGTGACGGTGAGCGAGTAGGTCGGATAGCCGAGGAACAGGGTGAGCCGCTGGATCAGGGTGATCTCGAAGAAGAGGAAGCCCACGCCCAGACACGAGAAGTAGAGGGCCGACACCGGTTTGCGGGGCAGCGCCCGCCAGTCCTTGCGGATGGCGAGGAACGGCAGGATCAAGAAGACGACGGCGAACACGCCGGCGATGGCCAGCAGCAGGATCAGGACCCGCTCGCCGATGCCGCTCTCGGGGTCGAGCGTCTGGAGCGGGTCGAGCGACTGGTCCATCTCGCGCACGACCGTCTGGGGGCGGGCGAAGTTCCAGAAGTAGGGCCCGTCGTCGGTGATGGGCGTGAGGTCGTAGCGGTGGTCGTCGTAGAACTGCCCGAGCGTCCGGCAGTCCTGCGCCGCCGGATCGCAGTCGGGGTCGGCCTGCTCCGGGAGCGTGAGGATCTTCGACACGTCGGTGCCGTCGTCGCCCTGCCCGGGGACGTGGCGCAGGGTGACGCCCTCGGCGAGGTCGTCGTCGGAGACCGCCGCCGCCATGAACGCGATCTGGTCGGTGAAACGCTGCACCTCCTCGTCGGTGAAGGGCGTGGCCTTGACCAGGACGGTGGAGTACACGGTGGCGCCGACGGCGGTGGGGCTGGTGGCCACCATCACGTGCGAGCCCGGATCGTCGATCCCCCGCTCCTCGAGGGCCCGCCGCACGGTGCTGACGTAGCGGGCGGTGCGGTAGGGGCGCTGGTCGTAGTCGAACTCGCCGAACTGGGTGGCGAGGATGCCGTCGGCGCTGAGCTTGTCGAGCGAGGCGTCCACCGCGTCGGCGGTGTACAGGTAGCTCTCCGACAGCACGAAGGCCCCCGAGCTGGCCGCGTTCGACGCCGCGTAGCTGTCGGGCGCCGGGTACCAGACCAGGTCGAACTCGTCGTCGCTGCGCTCGACGAACGAGCGGCCGTCGCCCAGCTCGTAGTTGACGTTGGGCTCGTAGGCCACCCGGCCCGAGTACTCGGCGTACTCGTTGCGGAGCAGCCCGTAGGTGACCGGGTTGAGCTCGATGGCGTCGATGTGCCCGGCCCGGAAGGCCAGCGAGGTCAGGATCTCGTTGCCGCCGGCGGCTCCGACGATGACGACGTTGCCGGGGCCGTCCTCGTCCTCGAAGTCGCCGTCGAGGACGGCGAAGGGCAGCGAGCGGGCATCGGCGATGTACTTGTCGTCGAGGCTGGCCAGCTCGCCGTCCCACTCATGGATGCTCGAGCCGATCAGGCCGTCGTGGTACAGCACCACGTTGGCCCCGACGTCTTGGCTGTCGACCCGGAAGATGGGGCTCCAGCGCGACTCGTTGACCTCGTCG
>DATHEV010000987.1:0-5589 GCA_035318405.1 Iamia sp. | reverse complement strand
CGTAGCCGAGCTCCTCGAGGAGCTCGTCGCTGTGCTGGCCGGCGTGGGGTGGGGGGCGGTCGATCGAGCCGGGGGTGCGGCTGAACCTCGGGGCGGGGGCGGGCTGGGTGATGCCGGCGACCTCGGTGAAGGTGCCTCGCTCGATGTTGTGGGGGTGCTGCGGCGCCTCGGTCATGGTGAGCACGGGGGCGAAGCACACGTCGGTGCCCTCCATGACCGCGCACCACTCGTCGCGGGTCCTGGTCTTGAAGATCCCGGCCAGCCGCTCCTTGAGGTCGGGCCAGGCCGTCTTGTCGTGCTGCCAGGGCAGCTCGCCGCCGACCTCGTCCTCGAGCCCGGTGAGACGCAGGAGCTCGGCGTAGAACTGCGGCTCGATCGACCCGATGGAGACGTAGCCGCCGTCGGCACACTCGAACGTGTCGTAGAAGTGGGCGCCGGAGTCGAGCATGTTCGTGCCCCGGTCGTCGGTCCAGATGCCCATGGCCTGGAACGAGTGGATCATCGTCATCAGCAGGGCGGCGCCGTCGACCATGGCCACATCGATGACCTGGCCCTCGCCGCTCTTGGCCGTCTCGACCAGCGCCGCGCACACGCCCAGGGCGAGGAGCATCCCGCCGCCGCCGAAATCACCGACCATGTTGATCGGGAACGTGGGCTTCTCACCCGCCCGGCCCATGTGGGCCAGGGCGCCGGCCAGCGAGATGTAGTTGATGTCGTGGCCGGCGGTCGGGGCGTACGGCCCCTCCTGGCCCCAGCCCGTCATGCGGGCGTAGATCAGCTTCGGGTTGCGGGCCAGGCACTCGTCGGGGCCGAGCCCGAGGCGCTCCATCACACCGGGGCGCAGGCCCTCGATGAGGACGTCGGCCGAGGCGACCAGGTCGAGGGCGGTCTCGACCCCCGCCGGATCCTTGAGGTCGACGGCGACCGAGCGCCGACCCCGGTTGAGCAGGTCGGCGGGCGGCGTCTCGGGATCGCCCCACTGGTTGCCGGCCCGGTCGATGCGGATGACCTCGGCGCCCAGGTCGGCGAGGGCCATGGCCCCGAACGGGGCCGGGCCGATGCCGGCGAACTCGACGATGCGCGTGCCGTGGAGGGGTCCCATGGGTGGTGCTGCTCCCTGGATCGGGTCAGGCGGCCGGGGCCGCGGCCTTGGCCGTGTTGGCGTGGATGGCATCGATGATGCGGTCCCAGAAGATCTCGGCGTGGTCGTGGCCCATGCCCTCGATGACCAGGTGCTCGGCGCCGGGCACCGCCGCGGCGGTGGCCTCGCCGCCGCTCGGGGTCACGAGGGGGTCCTTGTCGCCGTGGATCACCAGCGTCGGGAGGTCGAGCTGGCGCAGGGCCGGGGTGCGGTCGGGCGAGGCGACGATGGCGAGGAGCTGGTGGGCCGTGCCCTCGGGGTAGGCGCAGCGATCCCAGGCCGCGCCGGCCCGCTCGCGGGCCTCGGCCTCGTCGACCAGGCCGGGGCTGCCGATGGCCACGCTCGTCACGACGCCCCGCTCGACGGCCTCGTCGCGGGTGGTGGGTGCGGGGGCCAGCAGGACGCCCAGGATCTCGGGGCTCGGGGCACCGACGGTGGGGTCACCGGTGGTCGACATGATCGAGGTGAGCGACCGGACCCGGTCGCGGTGCTCGATGGCGATGGTCTGGGCGATCATCCCGCCCATCGACGCACCGACGACGTGGGCGCTGTCGAGGCCGAGGGCGTCGAGGACCGCGACGGCGTCGTCGGCCATGTCGGCCAGCAGGTAGGGCGCCGTCGGCGGGGTGCCGGTGAGCGCCCCGACGATCTCGGCCGCCGGGTCGAGAGCGCCGACGTCGACCTTGGTCGACAGGCCGACGTCGCGGTTGTCGAACCGGATGACGAAGAAGCCCCGGTCGACCATCTGGGCCACGAAGGCCTCGGGCCACACGATGGACTGGGCGCCCAGCCCCATGACCAGCAGCAGGGGCTCGCCCGACGGGTCGCCGTCGGTCGTGTACCAGATCTCGATGCCGGCGTCGGAGGGAGGGGTGGTGGCCACGGGCTCATGCTGGCCGTCCTTGACCAGCCGGTCAAGCGGGCCGCAGGCGGTGGCGCGACGTCTTAGGGTCGACCCGATGGCAGGCGAACGGGTGCGGGCCAGAGCCCCCGGTCGGGTCAACCTGATCGGCGACCACACCGACCACACCGGCGGGCTGGTGCTGCCCATCGCCATCGACCTGGAGACGGTCGTCGAGGGCGTCCGGGGCGGCGACGTGGTGGCCCTCCGGTCCGATCACGACGGCGAGACCGCCGTCGTCCCCCGCGACGTGGTCGACCCCCGATCCGTGACCCCGGCGTGGGCCCGCTACGTCGCCGGCGTGGTGGCCGAGACCCGTCCGGCCGAGGGCTTCGTCGGCTCGGTCACGACGACCCTTCCCCTCGGCGGCGGGCTGTCGTCGAGCGCGGCGCTGGAGGTGGCGGTGGCCCTGGCCCTGCGCCCAGACGCCACCGACGCCCTCACCGTCGCCCAGATGGCCCAGCGGGCCGAGCACCGGGCCACCGGCGTGCCCTGCGGGATCATGGACCAGCTCGCCTCCTGTGGCGGCCGGGCCGGTCACGCCCTGCTCATCGACTGCGGCCTCCTGACCGTCGCTCCCGTGCCGCTGCCCGACGACCTCGACGTCGTCGTCGTCCACTCCGGCCAGGCCCGCCGGCTCGAGGGCTCGCCCTACGCCGAGCGGGCGGCGCAGTGCGGGGCCGCCGAGGCCGTGATCGGGCCGCTGCGGGAGGCCGGCCCCGGCACCGAGGTGGCCATCGGTGACCCCGTGGTGCGCGCCCGTGCCCGCCACGTGCTGGGCGAGAACGCCCGGGTGCGGTCCGCCGTCGAGGCCCTCGGCGCCCGCGACGGGCCCCTCCTCGGCGCGCTCCTCCAGGAGAGCCACGCCTCGCTGCGCGACGACTTCGCCGTGTCGACCCCGGTGCTCGACAGCCTGGTCGGCCGGCTCGACGTCACGCCGGGGGTGTTCGGCGCCCGGCTCACCGGCGCCGGCTTCGGCGGCTGTGTGGTGGCGGTGTGCGAGCCCGGCGCCCTCGACGGCTGGGGGCCCGAGGCGTCGTGGCGGGTCCGGGCCTCCGACGGCGCCACCGTCGAGGTCTTCTGACCCCTCAGACGGCGGCCAGGGCGGCGACGACGCGGTCGACGGCGGCGGTGGTGCGGGCGCCCCACCAGAACAGGTCCTGGCCGTCGACGAGGACGGCCGGGGCGCCGAACCGCTCGGCCAGGTCGGGGAGGTCCTCGGCGGTGAAGGCCCACGGCTCGGTGGGCGCCAGCACGGCCTCGATCCCCCGGGCGCGGACGTCCTCGACGGTGACCTCGGGGTAGCGCACCGGGTCGTCGGCCCAGGCGCTGGCCCAACCGGCGGCGGCCAGCACCGACGCCCCGTAGGTGTCGGTGTTGAGGGTCATCCACGGCCGGGCCCAGATGGGGACGAAGGCGGTGCGGACCGGCGCCGCGACCGGCGGCGGGGCGATCGGCTGGTGGGGCGGCAGGTCGAGGTCGACCGCGACGGCCAGGGCGTCGAGGACGCCGGGTACGTCGGCCACGGTCCGGGGCGAGGCGACGTGGACGGCCAGGCCGGCGGCCACGAGGGCCTCGTGGTCCTCGATGCGGTTCTCCTCGTCGCACATCACGACCAGGTCCGGCGCCAGGTCGACGATGGCGGCGATGCGGGGCCGCTTGGTGCCCCCGACGTGGGTGATGTCGGGCTGCTCGCAGAACCGGGTGCAGGCGATCGGCGGCCGGCCCCACGTCACCAGCGTCTCGGTGACCGACGGGACCAGGCTGACGACGTTCACCCTCCGAGGATCCGGGCCTTCTGAGCCTCGTACTCGGCGGCGGAGATGGCTCCCTGCTGGAAGAGGGCGTAGAAGCGGCCGATCTCGTCGGCCTGCGAGGGAGCCTCGGCCGCCGGCGCCCGGACCCGATCGAACTTCCGGTTCTCGTTCTCCTCCATCTGGACGTAGATCTCGCGCTGGACGATGGCCGGCTTGCGGATGTTCTCGAACTCCTCCGTGCCGCGCTCCCCCGCCGATTCGATGGCCAGATCGCCGGCGCCGACCATCCGCTCGAACAGCCGCTGGTCGAAGAAGACGGTGTTGACCCGCTCCAGCGGGATCTCGATGCCGGACTTCGTGAGCACGCCGCGCCGGGTGATGATCCGGTCGCTGGTGAGGACGAAGTTGGTGTTGGACCAGCCCAGCAGCTTGATCAGGAAGTTGAGGAGCGCCAGCACGATCAGGAGGAGGGCGATCCAGAGCAGGGCCACCGGCCAGTCCAGGAGGGCGGCGATCAGGCCCACGACGATCGCCACGACGAGCAGCAGCGTCGGGAAGGCGATGGCGAGCCAGTGCGGGCGGAGGTCGAGCACCAGCTGCTCGTTGTCGTTCAGCAGCTTGCGGGGGAAGGCCACGGCGGGACGCTACCCCCGCCCCGACGACCTCGGGCCCGCTTCCGGGGTCGCGGGCCATCGGGTCTCGTCCGGGTCTCGTCGGTCGTACCGATGGCTGGGGAGGGCGGTGGAGCCATGCGCTGGTGGCGGTGCTCCGAGGGTGTCGCATATCGGGTTCACCTGTTTTTCGGGTTGACAGAACGGGTCGGCGGACGTACACCTGTTCCCATGCGATCGCCGATCGAAACGCCAGCCGTGTGGGAGGTGAACCGGGCCTTCGAGGAGGCCGTGGCGGCCGCCGCGGGGGTGCGGAACGCAGCCGATGCGGCGCTGATCGATCTGGTGGTGCAGGCGTTGGGCGAGGGGTGGTGGGAGGGGTGGAAGATCCACACACCCGTCCAGTGGCTCATGTGGCAGGCGGGGGTGTCGCGCTCGACCGCCCGGCGGATCGTGGCTCTGGCGCGGCGGGCCAAAGACCTGCCGACGGTGATGGCCACGTTCCGGCGCGGCGGCCTCTCGCTCGATCAGGCGGCGACGGTGGCCCGGTACACACCGGCGGAGTACGAGGCGTCGGTGTGCGAGCTCGCCGTCAACGCCACCGTGCACCAGATCGTCGCCGCCACCCGGCGGTACGGCTTCGACGCCGAGATCACCGAGCGCGACACCAGCCCTCGACCGGGGCCGGAACGATCGGTGTCGTTCGGGACCGACGAGTCCGACCAGTGGTCGGCGCGGATCCGGCTCCCCGCCGACGAGGGCCATGTCGTCGAGGAGGCCCTGAAGGCCTCACGCCAGCGGCTCCACGATGCCCAGCGCACCGCCGCTCAGGCTCGCGCCGAGGCCGAAGGCCACTCCCCCGCCGCCACCGACGCCGACCTCAACGTCGCTCCGGTCGGATGGGCCGATGCCCTCGTCGGGATGGCCCACAGCGTGCTGAACAACGACGCGTCGGGCGCCGAGGCCTCCTCCCGCCCCGGCGTCCTGCTCCACCTCCAGGCGCCCGTCGGCGACGCCGAGCAATGGCGGGCCGAGATGCACATGGGCCCGGCACTGCCGCCGGCGCTGCGCCGCTACCTCACCTGCGACGCCGACATCGCCACCGTCTGGGAGACCGACGGCCACCCCGTCCAGGTCGGCCGCACCCACCGCATCGTCCCCCGCCGCATCCGCCGCCTC
>DATHEV010000986.1:0-7883 GCA_035318405.1 Iamia sp. | reverse complement strand
GCCTTCAACGACCTGATCATCGACCCCGCGGCCAACGAGACGGCCGCCGAGTTCGTCCGGGCCAAGATCCGTGAGCAGGTCTCGGACCCCGAGGTCGCCGCGCGCCTCACCCCCCGCCAGGTCATCGGCTGCAAGCGGCTCTGCGTCGACTCGGGCTACTACGCCACCTTCGACCAGCCGCACGTCCGGCTGGTCGACGTGGGCGCCACGCCCATCGACTCGGTGACGCCCGCCGGCGTGCGGGTCGGGTCCGACGACGGCGAGGACATCGAGCTCGACGTCCTGGTGCTGGCCACCGGGTTCGACGCCATGACCGGCGCGCTCGACCGCATCGACATCCGGGGCCGGGACGGCGCCACCCTGCGGGAGAGGTGGGCGGCCGGACCCCAGACGTACCTCGGCCTCGGCGTCCACGGGTTCCCCAACCTCTTCACCGTCACCGGTCCGGGCAGCCCGTCGGTGCTGGCCAACATGGTGGTGGCCATCGAGCACCACGTGGACTGGATCACCGACACCGTGGCCCACCTGGACGGGACCGGGCGGACGACCATCGAGGCCGAGCGGGAGGCGCAGGAGGAGTGGGTCGCCTACGTCAACGACGTGGCCTCGTACACGCTGTTCCCGACGTGCGGCTCCTGGTACCTGGGCGCCAACGTGCCGGGCAAGCCCCGGGTGTTCATGCCGCTGATCGGCTTCCCCGGCTACGTCCAGCAGGTCTCCGACGTCACCGCCGACGCCTACCGCGGCTTCACCCTCACCTGAGCTTCGTCCACGGCGAACTGGCGATCAGATCCGGCGGGAAGCCGCCGGATCTGATCGCCAGTTCGGGATGCAGTCAGGTCGTGGGGCCGAAGCGCTCGACGGTGATGGTGGTCGGGGCGACGCCGAGGGCGAGGAGGTGGGCGCCGGCGGCCTCGCAGAAGCCGCTGCTGCCGCAGATGAAGGTGTGCTGGCCGGGACGGACCGCCGCCGCCAGGTCGTCGGCGGTGAGGCGGCCGGCGGGACGGCCCTCGGGCCCGACGGCGCGGCTGTAGGTCACCGTCACCTCGGGGCCGGGGAGCTCGGCGGCGTAGAGGAGGTCGCCGGGCGTGCGGGCGGCGACGACCAGGCGCACGAGGTCGGAGCGATCCGCCGCTCGGGCCCGGCGCAGCATGCTCATCAGCGGCACGACGCCCGACCCACCGCCGACCAGCAGCGCCGGCCCGTCGTGGGGGTCCCAGGCGAAGCGGGTGCCGATCGGGCCCCGCAGCTCGAGCTCGTCGCCCACCTCGGCCACGTCGTGGAGGAAGGTCGACACCTCGCCCTCGTCGAGCCGCTCGACGGTGAGGTCGATGGTCGGCTCGGCGGTCGGAGCCGAGGCCACCGAGTACGAGCGGGCCGCCGAGTACCCGTCGGGGGCGGTGAGGCGGAGGACGACGTGCTGGCCGGCCCGCTGGCCCAGCGGGGCCGGCAGCCGCAGGGTGAACGTCTTGGCCCGTGCCGTCTCGACGGTGATGTTCTCGACGATGCCGGTGAACCACGGCGAGCCGCCGGTCGGGGCGGGAGAGCTCATGGCGTCAATCGCCGTGGTAGCGCTGCTCGAGCCAGGGATCGCCCCGGTCGTGGTAGCCGCCGTCCTCCCAGTAGCCCCGCTGGTCGTGATCGAGCACCTCGATCCGCGACGCCCACTTGGCACTCTTCCAGAAGTAGAGGTGCGGGACGAGGAGCCGGGCCGGGCCGCCGTGGATCGGCTCCAGCGCGTCGCCGTCGACCTCGAACGCCAGCCACGCCTTCCCGTCGGTGACGTCGGCCAGCGGCAGGTTGGTGGTGTAGCCGGTGTGGCTGTGGACCAGCACGTGGCTGGCCGACGGCAGCACCCCGTCGGCCCGCTCGAGCAGCAGGTCGACCGACACGCCCACCCACGCCATGTCGAACTTCGACCAGGTGGTCACGCAGTGGATGGCGCCGTCGTAGGTCGAGCGGGGGAGGTCCTGGGCCTCGTCCCACGACCACGTCTGAGGCGAGGCGACGAGGCCGTCGACGGCGAAGCTCCACGCCGCCGGCGGCAGGTCGGGCACCAGCTCGACGTGGAGGACGGGCCAGTCGCCCCCGGCGTCGTACTGGCCGGGTGGGAGGCGGGGGTCGCGCGGGCGACCGCGACCGGTGAAGCCACGGGTGACGGCCATGGCACCAGCATGCCGCGGACGCGGTGCCCGGGCCTCGGCCCAGCGCTTCCACCCGGCGGCGACGGCGAGGAGGCAGCCGACCGAGTGGCTCTTGGTGTGTGTCGTGGGGGTGTCTCGGTGACGGGAGGAGCATCCGACGGGCCCCCTGGAGACCACTTGGACGCCGCTTGGGCGCCGCCGGGCGGTGGTTCAAAGTCCTGGTCAGCGGTAGTTTCGGACGCCCTGCGGCGCGATGCGTCGTGGTCCGGCGGCGGGGCTGCGAGGATCGGGGCCGTGGACCGACCGGGCTTCACCCTCCTGCCCACCGCCATCGGGACGTGTGGTGTCGCCTGGCGGGGCGGCGTGATCGTGGTCGTCGCCCTCCCCGAGACCGACGACGCCGCCACCGAGCGCCGGGTGCGGCGCTCCGTGGCCGACGTCGAGCGCTCCGAGCCGCCGCCCGCCGTCCAGTCCGCCCTCGACGGGGTCGTCGCCCTGCTCGCCGGCGAGGCCGTGGACCTGTCCGGCGTCGCCGTCGCCGTCGACCACGCGTCCGACTTCACCCGCCGCGTCCACGAGGTCGTGCGGGCCATCCCGCCGGGCGAGACCCGGACCTACGGCGAGGTGGCCGAGCTCGCCGGCGAGCCGGGCGGGGCGCAGGCCGTGGGCCGGGCCATGGGGTCGAACCCGGTGCCGATCATCGTCCCCTGCCACCGGGTGGTCGGCGCCGGCGGGCGGCCCGTGGGCTTCTCGGCTCCGGGCGGCGTGGCCACCAAGCAGCGCATCCTCCGCATCGAGGGCGCGGCCGCCGGCGGCCAGCCCTCCCTCTTCGACCCACCGCCCGGCCAGCCCACCGCCGTCATCGGCCGCGCCGCGACGAGCCGCCGGTGACTGCGGGTGCTCCCGTCGACGTGGTGGTCGTCGGCGGTGGGGTCATGGGGGCGGCCACGGCGTGGACGGCGGCCGGTCGAGGCGCGTCGGTCCTCCTCGTCGAGCAGCACGCCCCCGGCCACCGGCGGGGCAGCTCGCACGGGTCGTCCCGGATCTTCCGCCACGCCTACGCCCAGGCCGGCTATGTCGAGCTGGCCCGCCGGGCCCTGACCGGGTGGCGCGAGCTGGAGGAGGAGACGGGCCGTGAGGTCCTGACCCTGACCGGCGCCGTCGACCACGGCGAACCGGCGGCGGTCGCCGAGCTGCACGCCACGCTGGGCCAGGCCGCGGTGCCGTGCGAGCTGCTGCCGCCCGAGGAGGCGTCGGACCGCTGGCCCGGCCTGCGGTTCGACACCACCGTCCTGTTCCACCCCGACGCCGGGCGGCTCCACGCCGATGCCGCCGTCCGCTCGCTGCACGGGGCCGCCGGCCGGCGCGGAGCGTCGGTCCGGCTGGCCACGACCGTCGCCGCCGTCGACGAGGTCGGCGACGGGGTCGAGGTGCGGCTGGCCTCCGGCGAGGTGATCTCGGCCGGTGCCGCGGTCGTGGCCGCCGGGGCGTGGGCGTCGCGACTGCTGGGCGGGGTCGACGGGCTGCCGGCGATGCGGGTGACGGTCGAGCAGCCGGCTCACTTCCAGCCGGTCGACGCGGCCACCGTCTGGCCCAGCTTCATCCACCACCCGGGCGCCCTCCTGACCATGGATCGGGCCGCCAACGGCGTCTACGGCCTGGCCGGCGAGGAGGGGGTGAAGGTGGGCTTCCACGGCATCGGCGCCGAGATCGACCCGGATCTCACCGAGCGGCCGATCGACGCCGAGGCCCTCGACGACCTGCGCCGCTACGCCGAGACCTGGGTGCCCGGGGTGGTGTCGAGCCGGGCCGAGCCGACCGCCTGCCTCTACACCACGACCCCGGACCACGACCCGGTGATCGACCGCTCCGGTGCCGTCACCGTGCTGGCCGGCTTCAGCGGCCACGGCTTCAAGTTCGCCCCCGCCATCGGTGCCCTCGCCGCCGACCTCGCCCTCGACGGCGCCGCCCCCCAGGAGATCTTCCGCCTCGGCTCCCGCGTCCCCCGCGCCGAGTCCGGCATGCCCCGCTGAGACAGGGCGACGCCGGGTTCAGCCGTGCTGCCAGACGCGCTGCTTCAGCGTCCTCGTGCCGTCGAGGGCCACGTCATCGAGGCGGGCCAGCTCCTTGGGCGCCAACGACCAGCCGAGGGCGCCGGCGTTCTGGGTGGCCTGGTCGGCGTTCTTGGCGCCGGGGATGGGGATCGAGCCCTTCTCGATCAACCAGCGGAGGGCGACCTGGGCCGGGGTGCGGTCGTGGTCCTCGCCGACCTCCCGCAGCACGGCGACGACGGCGTCGACCTGCTCCATCGGGTGGGTCGAGAACGTGCGGCTCCCCGGTGGCGGCGAGGCGGCCGAGTACTTGCCCGTCAGCCGGCCCTGCCCGATGGGCGAGTAGGCGAGGATCCGGACGTCCAGTCGCGCACAGGTCGCCGCCAGGCCACCGGTCTCGGGCTTGCGGCGCAGCAGCGAGTGCTCGACCTGGTTCGACGCCAGGGCCACGTCGTGGGTCGCCAGCGCGGCGTGGATCTTCTCGACCTCGCCGGCCGAGTAGTTGGACACGCCCACGGCCCGCGTCAGGCCCTCGTCGACGACGGCGGCCAGGGCCTCGGCCAGCGCGCCCTTGGACCGCAGGCTGACCGGCCCGTGGATCTGGTAGAGGTCGACCCGCTCGACGCCGAGCCGCTCGATCGACGCCAGCAGGGCGTCGCGCAGGGCGGCGCGCACGTTGAGCTTCTGCGGGAGCGGCATGAACTTGGTGGCGAGGACGACGCGCGAGCGATCGGCGGGACGGGCGGCGAGGAGTCGGCCGATGATCCGCTCGCTCTCGCCGCCGCCGTAGACCTCGGCCGTGTCGATCAGGGCGACGCCGCCGTCGAGGGTGGCGGACCACGCCTCGGCGATGCGGTCCTCGGTGAGGTCGGCGTCGTAGCCGCCCATGCCCCACACGGCCTTGTCGCCCCAGGCCCACGTGCCCAGCCCGAGCGGGGCGATGGGCTCGTCGATCCCGGCCAGGACGATCTCGTCGGCTGCCATGGCAGGACCCTACGAGCCGCAGTCGGGCCCGGGCGCGGCACCGCCCCCGGTCCCGTGCGACAGGAGACGCAGGACCGGGGGCGGAGCCGGTGGGCCGACGCCGGGAGGGTTGAAGCCCCCACGGCCTCCCTCCCGGCGTCGGTGATCTGGTCCGGCGAGGCCCGGTCGCGGTACGCGG
Source organism: Iamia sp. (assembly GCA_035318405.1). Taxonomy (GTDB): domain Bacteria; phylum Actinomycetota; class Acidimicrobiia; order Acidimicrobiales; family Iamiaceae; genus Iamia. Next base: position 2,526 of record DATHEV010000986.1, on the reverse strand, counting down.
AGGAGGCGGTCGGGGGCATGGGAGCAGCATCGACCGCGCCCCTTGGGGCCCACGTGCGCCCGGCTTCTGATCTGCTGAACACCCTGACCCGGGCCGATGTCCAGCGCGGGCCACCCGCCCGTCCGTCACACGTTTGCCGTCACGTGTTGTTCGGGTATCGTGGCGGACACACGTTCGGTCAGGTGCTCGCCCAGTGGCTGCGAGCCGGGCCCTCCCCGGACGTCAGCGCCCCGGCGCCCGGTCTCCGGGTGCCGTGGTCCTCACCGCCACCACGCGGGCCGCGCCCGCACGACACGAGGAGGTCACGCCGTGCGCGTGCTCACCGCCACATCCACGACCCAGGGCGACCGACCCGACGACTGCTGCTGGACCCACGAGGGCGAGCTGGTCTCGCTGCCGCTGCTCGAGTGCTCCTGCCCCGACTGCGGGTGCGACCGCAGCTTCACCGGTCTCGACAGCCATCGGGCCACCACCACCTGCGCCGTCACCGAGGCTCCGCTCGACCCGGCCGCGCTGCGCCGGGCCGTGGTCCGCTCGCTGGCTGCCGGGGGCTGGCTGGTCGATCTCGACGCCCCGCCGGGCGACGGCCCCGATGTCGTCGAGGCGCTGGCCGACCTCCACCTGCTGGTCGACGGGCCCCGGCCCGACGCCGCCCTCTCGGCCCTCGACCGCGAGCTGGTCGACGACGTCATCGCCCGCATCGTCGACGTGGCCGAGTCGTTCCCGCCGGGCACCGTCCTCGGCCGCCATCCCGGCCACGGCATCCTCGTCCGCCGGTCCGCCGCGGCCGAGGAGCTCAGCGGAGGGCGGGGGGTCAGCGGGTGAACAGGGCGGCGATGCGGTCGCGGGTCTCGGGGTCCAGGGGGGCGAGATCGCCACCAGCGGCGTTCTCCTCGGCCCGGTCGGGCTTCGACGTGGCCGGGATCGAGGTCGTGACGGCCGGGTGGCCCAGGCCCCACGCCAGCAGCGCCTGGCCCCAGGTGCGGATCCCGGTGGGGGCGAGGGCCTCCAGCTCGGCGGCCGGCGGTGGATCGCGCAGCAGGGCGGCGTCGGCGAAGGGCCGCATCACCAGCACGCCCAGGCCGAGCTCGGCAGCGAGGGGCAGGATCCTCCGCTCGACGTCGCGCTCGATCGGGTTGTACGGCACCTGGATGGCGTCGAGGCGCCCGGTGGCCATGCACGCCTCCAGGTCGGCGAACCCGCTCACCTGCCAGTGGGTGGCGCCCACGAAGCCGATCTGGCCCCGGTCCCGCCGGGCCTCGATCTGGTCCAGCCGGGTCCGCCACCCCACCATGTTGTGGATCTGCATCAGGTCGACCCGGCCCGCGGCGAAGGCGGCCGAGGCGTCCATCTGGGCCTCGGCGGTGGCGTCGTCCGGTGTCCACACCTTGGTGGCCACGAAGGCCTCGGCGCGCCGGCCGGCCAGGGCTCCGCCCAGCGTGGCCTCGGACCGGCCGTACATGGGTGACGAGTCGAACAGGGCGGTGCCGTGGGCCAGAGCCCGGGCCACCACCTCGTCGACGAGGGCCTGGTCGTCGGTGTCGAAGGTCCCCGAGGTGCCCATGCCCACCACCGGCACCATCGGGCTGTCGGGACGGCCGGGGACGAGGGGGCGGTGCTCCATGGTGCGATCCTGCCCGAGCGGGCGCATCCGTGCGGGGCCGTCGGCGCTGGGGCACGCTGCCGGAGATGGACGAGGTCACGGTGCTGCCCGACGAGGCCATGGACGGGGCCCCGGCCGTCATCGCCCCCAGCCCAGCGGCGTGGCGGGCCTGGCTCGACGAGCACGCCGCCACCACCCCGGCGGTGTGGCTGGTCATGGACCGGTCCCGCACCGCCGGTGGCGTCACCGGGGTGGGCTACGAGGACGCCGTCTGCCAGGCCCTGTGCGTGGGCTGGATCGACAGCGTGGTCCGCCCGCGCGATGCCCAGACCGCCTACCAGCGGTTCTCGCCCCGCAACCCCAAGAGCACGTGGGTCAGGTCCAACCGCGATCGGGTCCAGCGGCTGATCGCCTCGGGCGAGATGGGCCCGGGCGGCCAGGCCCTGGTCGACGCGGCCAAGGCCTCGGGCGCATGGGACCTGCTGGCCGACATCGAGGAGGGCATCGTGCCCGACGACGTCCAGGCTGCCCTCGACACGGTCCCCGCCGCGGCCGAGCACTTCGCCGCCTTCCCTCCCAGCGCCCGCAAGCAGATCCTGACCTGGATCGTCACCGCCAAGAAGCCCGAGACCCGCCAACGCCGCATCGCCACCACCGTCGACAAGGCCACCCACGACGGACGCGCTCAGAGCTAGGTCTCGCCGCCGTCCTGAGCCAGGACCCGGCCATGGGTGGCCCGCTGGCGCCTCAGAACGGGGTGGCGCCGTTCCGAGGCGGGAGACGGTCACGGATGGCCCGCTGGCGCCTCAGAACGCGACCGGGGCGGGGGAGCGGGACGGTCAGCGGGGTTCGCAGATGACGACGGGGATCTCGCGGTCGGTGCGCTTCTGGTAGCCGGCGTAGCCCTTGTAGGCGGCGGTGAT
>DATHEV010000985.1:0-10213 GCA_035318405.1 Iamia sp. | reverse complement strand
CCTACCCGAGTCGCCATTCGAGGGGAAGGTCCTGGACGGTGCGGTAGATGACGTCGTCGTGGACGTAGGCGATCTCCCACTCCTGCGGGTCGAGGAGGCCGAGGAGGGCGCGCCACAGACGGGCTCCGTCGCGGCCCAGCTCCTCGAGGACGAAGTGCTCGACCTTGGGCCGCTCCGGGTGCTCGATGTCGAAGGTCAGGTCCCACCGGCTGGCCCACGACGCCAGCCGCTCGACCACCGACGCCGGGAGGTCGAGCACGATCGGGTCGAGCTCGACATCGTGGTCCCGATCCCACACCGGGTGGCACCCCCAGCGGTGCTGGAGCTCGAGGTGCCGCACCGCCATCGGCGCACGGTAGCCACTCGTGTTCGGGTGAACCGGTCCGCCGTGCCAGAGTGGGCCCATGCAGTTCGACGTGCTGGTCGAGGTCAGCCCACGGCAGGGGGTGGCCGACCCGCAGGGGCAGACCATCGAGAGGTCGCTGCCGGCCCTGGGCTACGAGGGTGTGGCGGGGGTCCGGGTGGGCAAGGCCATCCGCTTCCGGGTCGATGCCGCCACCGAGGATGCGGCCCGGTCCGAGGTCGAGGACATGTGCGCCCGCTTCCTCACCAACCCGGTCATCGAGGACAGCACCGTCTCCCTCAGCGCACTGCGATGAGTCCCGTCGTTGGCGTCGTCCAGTTCCCGGGGTCCAACTGCGAGCTCGACGTGATCGAGGCCGTCACCGCCCTGGGGGCCGAGGGGCGGCTGCTGTGGCACGGCGACGCCACCGTCGCCGGCGTCGACGCCGTCGTCGTCCCGGGCGGGTTCGCCCACGGCGACTACCTCCGTCCCGGCGCCATCGCCCGGTTCTCGCCGGTCGTGGGAGCCATCGCCGACTTCGCCCGTGGTGGAGGCCCGGTCGTCGGCATCTGCAACGGCTTCCAGGTCCTCACCGAAGCCGGTCTCCTGCCCGGTGCCCTCCGCAAGAACGAGGGGCTCCGGTTCCTCTGCACCACCGTCGAGCTCGAGGTGGCGTCGAACCGATCGGCGCTCACCGGCTCGGTCGCGGTGGGCCAGGTCCTGCGGGTGCCCATCAACCACTTCGAGGGCGCCTACACCTGCGACGAGGAGACCCATCGCCGCCTGATCGACAACGACCAGGTGGTGCTCCGCTACGTCGACAACCCCAACGGTTCGATCGATGCCATCGCCGGTGTGAGCAACGAGGCCGGCAACGTGGTCGGGCTCATGCCCCATCCCGAACGGGCCTCGTCGGCGCTGCTGGGCTCGGCCGACGGCGTGCCGCTGCTGCAATCGCTGCTCGACCGCGCCGCCGTCAGCGCTTAGGCCTCTCGGCGTCAGGCGCCGCGGCCGATCCCAGCCTTCTTGAGCGTGGCGGGAGCGACTCCGGACTCGCGCCAGACGCCATAGCTGATGCCCTTGCGGTCGCCGTAGCCCTTGGCGTTGGCGACGAAGGCCGCCTCCAGCCCTGACAGGTCGACACCGGACGACTTGGTCGCCAGCTCGTTCTCGAGGTCGATGCGCTCCTGCTTGAGGTTCAAGACGGTGATGGCGTCGGCACCGGCCAGCTCGCCCTCGATCTTGGCGATGCGCGCCTTGATGGTGTCGGGCGTGCGCTGACGGCCCCTCTTGGGCTTGTTGGCGGCCAGGGCTTCCAGGTAGTCAGAGACTGCCTTGGCCTGCTTGCGGCCCTCGGCGATCGCGGTCTTGTGCTCGTCGGACATGGTCCGCTTCGCCTTTGTTGCAGCCTTCTTCGGGGGCATGTTCCACCGCTTTCGGATCGGAGTTCAACGAGTGATGGGATCCCCTCCCCATGTGCGTCCAAGAGGGTAGTCGGATGACCACCCTTCGGAGCGAACCTTGGGGTTCTGTAGGGTCCGGACGTGAGCGAGACCGGCCCCGACCCGACCGTCCACCGAGCCCTCGGGCTCACCGACATCGAGGCGGCCGACATCGCCGAGATCCTCGGCCGGTCGCCCAACCACCTCGAGCTGGCCATGTACGCGGTGATGTGGTCCGAGCACTGCTCGTACAAGTCCTCGCGCATCCACCTCAAGCGGCTGCCGACCGAGGGCGAGGGCGTCCTGGTGGGCCCGGGCGAGAACGCCGGCGTCATGGACGTGGGCGACGGCATCGCCGCCGCCATCCGCATCGAGAGCCACAACCACCCGAGCTACATCGAGCCGGCCCAGGGCGCGGCCACCGGGGTGGGCGGCATCCTGCGGGACATCTTCACCATGGGCGCCCGCCCCATCGCCACCATGGACCCGCTCCGCTTCGGCCCGCTCGACGACGCCCGCAGCCGCTGGGTGGCCGAGGGCGTGGTGGCCGGGATCTCGGGCTACGGCAACTCCGTGGGCGTGCCCAACGTCGGCGGCGAGGTGGTCTTCGACGCCTGCTACCAGGGCAACCCGCTGGTCAACGTCCTGTGCCTGGGCGTGCTGCCCACCGAGCGGCTCGTCCTCGGCGCGGCCACCGGCCTCGGCAACCTCGCCGTCCTCCTGGGCTCGTCCACCGGCCGGGACGGCATCGGCGGGGTGAGCGTGCTGGCCAGCGCCGGCTTCGACGAGGGCAGCGAGGACAAGCGCCCGTCGGTCCAGGTCGGCGACCCGTTCGAGGAGAAGCGGCTGATCGAGGCCTGCCTCACCCTGCTCGACGCCGGCCTCGTCGTCGGCATCCAGGACCTCGGTGGTGCCGGGCTCACCTGCGCCACCAGCGAGACGGCGTCGCGGGGCGGCGTCGGCATGGACGTCGACGTCTCGGCGGTGCCCCGGCGCGAGGACGGCATGGAGCCGTTCGAGGTGCTGACCAGCGAGTCGCAGGAGCGGATGCTGGCGATCGTCACCCCCGAGGGACTCGACGAGGTGCTGCGCCTCTGCGCCCGCTGGGAGGTCCAGGCCACCGTGATCGGGAAGGTCACCGAGGGCGGGCGCCTCCGCATCCTCGACGGCTTCGACGGCGAGACCCTCGCCGACGTCCCGGCGAGCAGCCTCCACGACGCCGCGCCGCTCTACGACCGGCCCCGCGCCGCCCCGGCCGACCGGGCCACCCGGGCCGCCACCGACCCCGGCGCGCCCGACCCGGCCGACTGCGGCGCCGTCGTCGTCGACCAGCTCTGCGACGCCAGCTGGGTCTACCGCCAGTACGACCACCAGCTGTTCCTCAACACGGTCGAGGCTCCCGGGGGCGACGCCGCCGTCCTGCGGCTCAAGCACCCCACCACCGGTGTCGACACCGGCCGGGGCCTGGCGATCACCACCGACGGCAACCATCGCTGGTGCGCCGTCGACCCCCGTCTCGGCACCACCGCCACGGTGGCCGAGTCGATCATGAACCTGGCCTGCGTCGGCGCCCGGCCCATCGCCGTCGTCAACTGCCTCAACTTCGGCAACCCCGAGCACCCCGAGGTGATGTGGCAGCTGTCGGAGGCCATCGACGGCCTGGCCGACGCCTGCAAGGCCTTCGGCCTGCCCGTGATCGGGGGCAACGTCAGCCTCTACAACGAGACGGCGGGCACCGACATCGACCCCACGCCCGTGATCGGCCTGCTCGGCATCGTCGACTCGCTCGATCGCCGGCCCCCGAGCGTGGGCCTGGTCGAGGGGCACCGGCTCGTCCTCCTCGGCGCCGATCCGGGCGGCTCGCTGGCCGGGTCCCGATGGGCGGCCGATGCCGGGTCCGCCCGGGTCGGCGTGCTCGACCCTCTCGACCTGGCGGCCGTCACCAGGGTCGCCGGCCTGGTCCGCGAGCTGGTGGTCGACGACGTGCTCTCCGGTGTCCACGACGTGGCCGAGGGCGGGCTGGGCCGGGCGCTGGCCGAGATGGCCGTGCGCACGGGGGTGGGCACGGCGGTGGCCGGCGTCGACGGTCCCGCCGGCCTGCTGTGCGAGACCCCCGGCCGGGTCGTGGCCTGTGTGCCCATCGACGGCGTGGCCGGCGTCCTGGAGCGGGCCGAGGCCGCCGGTGTGCCCGCCCGCGAGCTGGGCGCCGCCGGCGGCGACCGGCTCATGGTCGAGGGCCTGGTCGACGTGGCCCTGGTCGAGGCCACCACCGCCTGGCGCGACCGTCTCCCCGCCGCCCTCGACGGCCCCACCATCCAGGCCTGACACCACCCCTCCGGCGAACTCGGGGGGAAACGTGACCCTCCAGGGGCACGTTTCCCCCCGAGTTCGCAGGGGTGGGATGACGAGGTAGGGAGTCGGCCACTGCACCTGCGATGATGGGGCCCGTGCGCGACCCCTTCGACGACTCGCCGAAGGAGGCCTGTGGCGTCTTCGGCGTGATCGGCGTCGGCGAGCCCGTGGCCCACCTGACCTACCTGGGGCTCTACGCCCTCCAGCACCGGGGCCAGGAGTCGGCCGGCATGGCCGTCAGCGACGGCGAGCACCTCACCGTGGTGCGGGACATGGGCCTGGTGTCGAACGTCTTCGACGACCGCACCCTCGCCCCCCTCACCGGCCACCTCGCCATCGGCCACACCCGCTACTCGACCACGGGGTCGAGCACGTGGGGCAACGCCCAGCCGGTGTACCGCAACATCGGCGAGTACCAGTTCGCCCTGGGCCACAACGGCAACCTGACCAACACGGCCCAGCTGGCCGACGAGCACGGGATGCTCCCCGGCACGGTGTCGAGCGACAGCGACCTGGTGGCCGAGCTGCTCAGCTACGAGCTGTCGCAGAACTTCGACCCGACCTCCAGTGGTGCCCTCGAGGCCGCCCTGATGGCCGTGCTGCCCCGGCTCGAGGGCGCCTTCTCGTTCGTCGTCATGGACACCGACCGGGTGTACGGGATGCGCGATCCCAGCGGCCTGCGCCCCCTGTGCCTCGGGCGCCGGGGCGACACCTGGGTCGTGGCCTCGGAGAGCCCGGCGCTCGACATCGTCGGCGCCACCATGGTCCGCGAGGTCGAGGCCGGCGAGGTCGTCGTCCTGGCCAAGGGCGAGGATCCCCGGTCGCTGCGGCCGTTCCCCGAGGAGCGCATCGACCCGAAGCTCTGCCTCTTCGAGTTCGTCTACTTCGCCCGCCCCGACGCCCGGCTCTACGGCCAGAGCGTCCACCACGCCCGCGTCCGCCAGGGCGAGGCCCTCGCCGCCCAGGCGCCGGTCGAGGCCGACATGGTGATGGGCGTGCCCGAGTCCGGCGTGCCCGCGGCCGAGGGCTACGCCCGCGCCAGCGGCATCCCCTTCGGCCAGGGCCTGGTCAAGAACCGCTACATCGGGCGCACCTTCATCGCCCCCAGCCAGGAGATGCGGGCCCTCGGCGTCCGCATGAAGTTCAACCCGCTGCGGGACAACATCGAGGGCCGGCGCATCGTCGTGGTCGACGACTCGATCGTCCGGGGCACCACCCAGCACCAGCTGGTGCGCATGCTCCGCGACTCCGGTGCCCGCGAGGTCCACCTCCGCCTGACCTCGCCGCCGGTGAAGTGGCCCTGCTTCTACGGCATGGACTTCGGCGACAGCAGCGAGCTGCTGGCGGGCAAGCTCGACATCGACGGCATCAAGGACTACCTCGGCGTCGACTCGCTGGCCTTCATCGAGATCCACCGCCTGCTCGAGTCCACCGGTGCCCGTGAGGCCGGCTTCTGCGACGCCTGCTTCACCGGGAACTACCCGATCGAGGTGCCGGTCGAGCTGAACAAGGGCGTGCTCGAGGCCGGCGCCGCGACCCGCATCGAGCGGGGATCGTCGGTGGCCGCGTCGGCGGTGCTCGACCAGCCGTCGCTGCTCCCGGCCGACGACGCCCGCCGCACGCCGTAGCGTCGGCCCCGACCGCACCACCGAGGACCCACCGATGACGGGCGACACGTACAAGGACGCAGGCGTCGACATCGCTGCCGGCGAGGAAGCCGTCGAGCGCATCAAGGCCAAGGTCCGCTCGACCTTCCGGCCCGAGGTCATCGGCGACATCGGCGGCTTCGGCGGGCTGTTCTCCTTCGCCGCCCACCGCTACCGCCACCCCGTGCTGGTCAGCTCGACCGACGGGGTCGGCACCAAGGCGCTGGTGGCCCAGGCCGCCGGCCGGTTCGAGACCATCGGCGTCGACCTGGTGGCCATGTGCGTCGACGACCTCGTCTGCTCCGGCGCCGAGCCCCTGTTCTTCCTCGACTACATCGCCGTGGGCAAGCTCGACCCCGACCACATCGAGCAGCTGGTCGAGGGCGTGGCCGAGGGCTGTCGCCAGGCCGGCTGCGCCCTGATCGGCGGCGAGATGGCCGAGCACCCGGGCGCCATGGAGCCCGGCGAGTTCGACCTGGTCGGCTTTGCCGTCGGCGTCGTCGAGCGCGACCTCATGCTCGGCCCCGAGCGGGTCCACCCCGGCGACGTGCTCATCGGCCTGCCCTCACCCGGGCTGCGGTCGAACGGCTACTCGCTGGCGCGGCGGGTCCTGCTGGACAAGGCCGGCCTCCCGCTCGACGGCCCGGCCTACGAGGGCGCCCGCCACACCCTGGCCGACGAGCTGCTCGAGCCGTCGGTGGTCTACGCCCCGGCGGTGAAGGCGCTCATCGAGGCGGTCGACGTCCACGCCCTGGCCCACATCACCGGGGGCGGCCTCACCGGCAACCTGCCCCGGTCGCTGCCCAAGAGCGTCGACGCCGTGGTCGACGAGTCGACGTGGGAGGTGCCCCGGATCTTCTCCGAGATCCAGCACCGCGGCGGGATCTCCGCCGACGAGATGCGCCAGGTCTTCAACCTCGGTCTCGGCATGGTCGCCGTCGTCGCCGCCGAGGACACCTACCGCGCCCTCGACACCCTCCGCACGGCCGGCGTGCGAGCCACCCAGATCGGCGTGGTCGAGAAGGGCCACGGCACCCTCCGCTACACCTGACGGACACTCGGTGCCAGGCACCGAGTGACCGCCGGACACACGGTGCCAGGCACCGAGTGACCGTCCAGTCCTCAGTCGGTCCAGGCGATGGAGCACCAGTGGCGCTGCTCGCAGGCGGGGCAGCGCATCCAGTGGCCCTTCTTCCGGCCCGGCATCCACAGCGAGATGCTGGCCAGGCGCATGGCCACGTCGGTGACCGAGATCCGGGTCCGGACGTGGCAGCCGCCGCAGGCCACCACCACCGAGCCGGCCTGACGAGGTCCGGTGGAGTAGAGGGCGTCCTTGCCCTCCTTGGCCTCGCCGCTGCGAATCGTGTCGCGGGCGGCGTCGACCGGCATCTCGAACAGGGCCCGGCGCCCCTGCGGGTCGAGCCCCCGGCGTTGCCCCTTCGGCGTCGGCGGCTTCTGCTCGCTCACGACGACTTGCCCTTCTTGCCGGACCGCTTCTTGCCGAAGATGCGCTCGGCCAGCTCGCGGTAGGCGACGGCCCCCTTCGAGCCGGGCGCGTGCTCGAGGACCGACCGACCCCGACCCGGGGCCTCGGCCACCTTCACCGACTTGGGCACGGGCGGGTCGAAGACCTCGAGGCCGTAGGCCGCGCGGACCTCCTCGACCACCTGGTGGGCCAGCTTGGTCCGCCCGTCGAACATGGTGGCGATCACCCCGCGGACCTGGAGGTCCTTGTTGGTGTAGGACCGCACGTCGCCGATGGTGTCCAGCAGCTGGGCCACGCCCCGCTGGCCCAGGGCCTCGCACTGGAGGGGGATCAGCACCTCGTCGGCGGCGGTGAGGCCGTTGATGGTGAGGATGCCGAGCGACGGCGGGCAGTCGATCAGCACGATGTCGTAGTCGTCGACGATGCGGTCGAGCGCCTTGCGCAGCACGTACTCCCGGCCCGTCTTGGTGAGCAGGTGCATCTCCGCACCAGCCAGGTCGATCGTCGAGGGCAGGACCGAGAGCCCGCCGACCGGCTGGACGGCGTCGGCCGCCTTCGAGCGGCGGAGGAGGACCTCGTGCATCGAGCGCTCGACGGTGTCGGGGTCGATGCCGCAGGCCCAGGTGAGCGAGGCCTGCGGGTCGAGGTCGACGAGCAGGACCTTCCGGCCCGACTCGGCCAGCGCCACACCGAGCGAGTGGACGGTGGTGGTCTTGGCCACGCCGCCCTTCTGGTTCGCTACCGCGACGACTCGGGTCACGGCGGGCATCCTACGAGTCCTACTGTCGCCGTCATGCCGGCCTCCGACCCCGATCTGCCCGACTGCGCCTTCCCCGAGCTGCGGGACCACGTCCTGGCCCACAGCGTCCAGCGGGGCGACTTCACCCTGAAGTCGGGCAAGCGTTCGGAGTGGTTCATCGACGCCAAGCAGACGACATGTTCGCCCGAGGGGATGCTGCTCGTGGCCGACGCCCTCCTGGCCGCCATCCCCGACGACGTCACCGCCCTCGGCGGGCTCACCGTCGGTGCCGACGCCGCCGCCTACGCCACCGCCGGCATCGCCGCCAGCCGGGGCCGGATGCTCAAGGCCTTCACCGTCCGCAAGGAGGCCAAGGGCCACGGCATGGGCGGCCGGGTGGCCGGGGCGCTGGGGCCGGGCGACAAGGTCGCCGTCACCGAGGACGCCGTCACCCGGGGCGTGTCGATGCTGGAGGCGGTCGAGGTCATCCGCGCCGTCGGGGCCGAGGCCGTCCTGCTCGTCCCCGTCGTCGACCGCGGCGGCACCGTCGAGGCCCTGGCCGCCGAGGCCGGCGTCCCCCTGAGGGCGTTGGTCACCGCCGAAGACCTCGGCTTCCCCTACGAGCGGGACGTGACCTGATGCCCTTCGGCAAGCGGCGAGCGACCAAGGCGCCCGAGGGCCGCATCCAGGTGACGACGTACTCCGGCCGCCCGATCGTCGACCCACCGGCTGACGTGATCCGCGACCTGGTCCTGAACATCGTTGACGACCCCGACGAGTTCGTCATCGTGGCGCTGGGGGCCGACCCGGGCGGCACCTACGTGCAGGTGGCGTACCTCTCCGACGGGCGCTGGATGGTCGAGTCCCGCGACGGCTCGGAGGAGTCCCACGCCCACGCCTTCGTCCCCGACGTGCACGCCGCCGCAGCCGTCCTCGCCCTGTGGACCGCCGACGACCCAGCGTGGCGCACCGTCGCCCCCTGGCAAGCCGGCTTCTTCGGATAGCACCCGGTTCCGTGGGCGGGTTCGACCGCTTGCGGCATGGATCCGCACCCGGTTCGGCCTAGGGCTCGGGGTCCTCGGGGTCGTCGGGGACGCGGGAGCGGCCGCGACGGGTCTGGTTGCGGGGGGCCCGGCCCTCGCCCTGGCGCCAGGACTTGGCCTCCTGGCGCTTCGCGGCCTGGTCGGCCTCGTCGGTGAGCGACTGCCAGGCGGCGAGGCGGGCCGGGTCGAGCTCGCCCCGCTCGATGGCGGCCCGCACCGCGCAGCCGGGCTCGCCCTGGTGGGCGCAGTCGGAGAAGCGGCAGCTGGCGGCCAGCTCCTCGACGTCGTCGAAGGCGGCGTCGACGGCCTCGGTGTCGGTCCACAGCCCGACGGAGCGGATGCCCGGGGTGTCGATGAGGAGGCCGCCGTTGGCCAGCACGTGGATCTCGCGGTGGCTGGTCGTGTGGCGGCCCTTGCTGTCGCTCTCGCGCACCTCGCCGACGAGGGCCACCTCGTCCTCGCACAGGGCGTTGGTGAGCCGGGACTTGCCGGCCCCCGACTCGCCGATCATCACGACCGTGTGCCCCGCCGTCCGATCCCGCAGGTGGTCGATGCCCTCGCCGCCGCGGGACGACGTCAGGAGCACGTCGACCCCGGGGTTGCCCTCCTCCATCATCCCGACGAAGGCCTTGGGGTCGTCGACGGCGTCGGCCTTGGTGAGGACGATGATCGGCTGGGCCCCGGCGTCGGCGGCCAGCGCCGTCGCCCGCTGGACCCGGCCCGCGCTCAGCGGGCGGTCGAGGCCGCAGACGATGAACACGATGTCGATGTTGGCCACGATGGGCTGCTCGACGTCGCGGCTGGTGTCACGCCGGCGCAGCAGCGAGGAGCGCGGCAGCGTGGCCCGCACCGCCCCCTCGGCCACCAGCACCCAGTCGCCCACGACGGGCTGGGGCTCGATCGAGGCCAGCACCGGCACCGCCTCGAGGCCGTCGGCCGTCGCCACGGTGACGAGGGCGCCGTCGTGGCGGATGACCCGGCCCGGCACCGACGGAGCCCGGAGCTCCTCGGCCGTCGACGCCGCCAACGCCTCCCAGCGGTCGGACCAGCCGAGGGCGGGGAGGAGGGAGTCAGCCACGATCCCCCCATCCTCCCACCCCGTGACGCACCCGGTCACCCTGTCTTCGGCATGCGCTGGGAAGGCGCTCACACGCGCGGCCTC
>DATHEV010000984.1:0-3739 GCA_035318405.1 Iamia sp. | reverse complement strand
CACCCGGGCGGTCGGGCGGGTCGAGCTGTCGCTCGGCACCGTGGAGGTGACCTCCCAGGTCACCGGCTACCAGCGCCGCGACGTGGCCAGCGGCGAGGTCCTCGGCGTCGTCGAGGTCGACCTGCCCCCGTCCCGGCTCGTCACCCGGGCCTTCTGGTACGCCATCCCCACCGGGCTGCTGCGGCGGGCCGGCCTGGCGCCGGCGTCGTGGCCGGGCACGCTGCACGCCGCCGAGCACACGGCCATCGGGATGCTGCCGCTGTTCACGATCTGCGACCGGTGGGACGTCGGCGGCGTCTCCACCCCGTGGTGCACCGACCTGGGCAGCCCGGCGATCTTCGTCTACGACGGCTACCCGGGCGGAGCCGGCATCGCCGAGCTCGGCTACGAGGCCGGGCACCGCCACCTCGCCGCCACGCTCGAGACGCTGCGCCGCTGCCCGTGCACGGACGGCTGCCCGTCGTGCGTCCAGTCGCCCAAGTGCGGCAACCTCAACGAGCCCCTCGACAAGGCCGGCGCCATCGCCCTCCTCGCCGCCCTCCGCCTCCCCGTCACCGACGAGCTCCCGTCGTCGTCCGCGTCGTCGTCGGCTCCGACACCCGCGGTCCACCCCCGCTCGGCCTGAGCGTCACCGAGCCCGGAGCATCCGGGGAGGCGGTCCACCCGGAGCGATGCTCTGACGGCGGGACGTCCGGCCCGCCCCCAGCTCGGGCCGGACGCCGCGTCGGCCCGCGGCACCCGTCTGAGCAGGGGGGTTCGACGTCAGGGCAGGGACACCTGCCCGCCGCCACCCGACGACCTCGACCGGCGCAGATACCAGGCGATGTGGGCGGCGATGGTGATCATCAGCAGCGCCAGGGCGAACGGGGCCACCAGGCCGGGCGACGTCTTCTCGGTGGTGCGCACCAACCCGGCCGAGGGCGACGTGCCACCGAACGCCTGCTCCTCGTCGGTGTCGGGCACCGTGGTCGAGGAGCCGGGGACGAAGGCGTCGTCGACCGTGCCGAAGGGCAGCTCCTCGGTGTAGCCCTCGGGGAGGGTGGCCTGTGAGTCCTGCCCACGAGTCGGGATGCGCGCTCCCGTCGTCGGGGTCGGGGTCGCCCCGCCCGGCGGCGTGGGCGTGGTGCTCGGCCCGCCTCCGGGCGGCGGGGGCGGTTCCGAGTTCGGCGTCGTGCCGGGGGTGGAGCCCGGCGGGTGGTGCTCGGAGAGGAGCCATTCGTTCGAGACGTCCGAGGCGATGGCGCCCTTCCCCGGGCCCTCGGCGCCCCAGCGGAGCGCACGCATGTCGAAGGTCGCCGAGCCGAAGTCGCCCTGAAGCTCGGCGCTGGTGGCGGCCGGGTCGTCGTACTGGTGCTCCACGGTCTCGTTCACCCGGATGATCCAGCCCGCGGCGTCGGGGCTCGGCGCAGCCGACCAGGTCGCGATGGCACCGGCGGTCGACGCCTCGACCCATTCCAGGAGCGGAGGCTCGGGCGGCTCGGCCACCCCCACGTCCTGTCGCTCCGGCTCGCCCGAGCTCATGGGCACGAGGCTGCCCAGCACCGGCTTGCTGGTCGCCACGACCTGGACCTGGTACGGCCCGTTGCAGGTGACCTCCATGGCGGCCCGGTAGGTGCCGTCACCGGACGGGGCGACGGTCGTCGGCGAGGGCGCGGGACCGCAGGATGCGGGCAGGGTGAAGCGGGGCACGAGCGTCACGGTGACGGACTCCACCGGCCCGCCCAGGTAGCTGACGCTCCCGGCGACCTCGAACGCGTGGGACTCGATGGGACCGGGGTCGGCGATGCTGACCGTCCAACCGGCCGCCTGTGCACCCGCCGGGGCAGGGGACCACGCCGCCGCGCCGAGGACCACCGCGGAGGCGGTGATCCAGAGCAACGGGCGACAGGTCATGCTTCACCTCGGATGTCGGGCGGGGTACGACCGCCACGGTCCTCGAGCAACGGTGACCCCACCAGGTCGGCGTGGAGCACCAGTCGTTCTCGGGCCGACCCCTTGGGATGGCAGGTCGTGAGAGTGAGACGTGGTGTATCGGTTGGGGCCACCACCTCGACATCGTCGGGAGTGACCACGAAGGCAGCCTCCCCTACCCTATATGTGCACGACCCCACAGGCGTGTCCAGAGTGATCTCGTCGCCGGGGGCGATCTCGTCGAGTCGGTTGAAGGGCTTGCCAAATGTCGTGCGGTGGCCGGCGATGGCCACGTTGCCCGACCCGCACGGCAACGCCGTCTCCGGGTAGTGGCCGGCGCCCGCCCGCAATGCGGCCTGGCTGGTGCCCTCGACGACGACCACCTCCACCCCGATCGACGGCGCCTTCAGCCGGGTCAGGCTGTCGCCCGAACCGACCTCTCCGGCGACGAACTCCTCCGCCGCCTCCGGGCTGTCGATCTTCTCCTCCAGCTGCTGCTCGAGACGCACCTGAAGACGGGACTGGTACTGATCGGTCCAGAAGGGCCAGGAGATGCTCACCCCGGCGGCGATGACCAGGATCCCGGTCAGCACCGCCAGCGACCGCCGCACCAGCCGCGACCGCCCCAGCCGTTCCCCCCACCCGATCGGCGCGGCGGCGGGGACAGTCGAGACATCGCCGCTCGAGGCCGGCGCCCCGAGGTCGTCTGCGGTCGAGCGCCGACGGAGGCGGCCCAGCCGGCCGCCGGTCCCGCCCCGGGCCGCTGACGTGGGACCGGTGGGACCGACGGGCGCATCGCCAGGGGCATCGTCGGGGCGTCGGCCGAGGCGGCGGAAGAGCCGGTCGCCGGCGCCGCGCCGGGCCGCCGAGGTCGGACCGGTGGGACCGGTGGGCGCATCGTCGGGGCGTCGGGGGCCGAGGCCGAGGGCCACCAGGGCGGTGGCGCACAGGCCGGCCGCGGCGACGATGGCGAGCGAGGTGCCGCTCACGACGGTGACCGCGGCGGGGAGGGGGCGGGGGACGCCCAGCGCGAGCTCAAGGGGATGGTTCCTGGTCCGGCGGCGTGGTGCGGGGGCCGGCCCCGGCGGGGACGGCCTGCGGGTGGTGGACGGTCAGACCTGGCCCGGGCGGGTCCGGGTTCGGGTCCGGCGGAGGGCCAGGAACGTCACCGACGCCCCGACCGCCAGCAGCACGCCGACGGGCACCCAGCGGCCCTCCCCACCGGTGCGGGGCAGGGCCTGGCGGGCCGGGGCGCGGGCCGGCAGCACGTCGGGCGGGTCGGCCGTCGGCACGGTGGCGGGCACGGGCTCCTCGGCCGGCCGCTCGACGGCGGCGGCGGCATCGGCCACGGCGAGGATCACACCGCCGCCGGGGAGGCCGGTGGCCAGGTCGAGGCGGATGTTGGCGGCGGACGATCGGGCGGTGGTGTCGCTCACCTCGTCCTCACCGCCGGCGACGGTGATCTTCGAGGTCAGCGGAGCGGGCAGGGGCAGCTCGACGACCTGGCCGGGCGGGACCGGGATCGGCGTGGCCGGCAGGCCCAGGGCCTCGACCAGGGCGGCGCCGGGCTCGATGCTGACCGGGGCGGTCACGTGCTCGGCGGTGAGCGCGCCACCCTCGTAGGTGGCGGTGGCGAGCGAGCGGCCGATGGTGATGGTGCCCACGATGCCGCCGAGGATCTGCACGACCAGCCCGTCAGCACTGCTGGTGGCCGAGGCCGCGCTGCCCGAGGCCGTCGAGGTGGCATCGCTGCCGGCCGACTGGATGGTGAGCAGGGGCAGGGTGCCGTCGAGCGCCAGGTCGAGCAGGAGCTTGAGCTGGTCGAGAT
>DATHEV010000983.1:0-2992 GCA_035318405.1 Iamia sp. | reverse complement strand
CTCGTCGCCGACCTCTGCTTCTCCGACCTCCTCCTCTTCGTCCCCACCGACCCCGAGGGCACCCACTTCGTCGTGGCCGGCCAGGTCCGCCCGAC
Source organism: Iamia sp. (assembly GCA_035318405.1). Lineage (GTDB taxonomy): Bacteria > Actinomycetota > Acidimicrobiia > Acidimicrobiales > Iamiaceae > Iamia. Next base: position 2,897 of record DATHEV010000983.1, on the reverse strand, counting down.
CACCAACCAGACCCTCTACGTGCGCGACCTCCTGGGCGAGATCGCCGACGAGGAGGAGCGCCCGCTCATCGCCCGCTCGTGGAAGCGGGGCGAGATCATCGAGGGCGAGGTCACCGACCCGATCATCCGCGAGCGGGTGCGCATGCTGTGCATCCCGGTGCGGTACCAGGGCGAGACGATCGCCGTGCTCAGCCGGGAGTCGACCCCGACCGTGGGCCGCGCCGCCGGCGAGCTGGAGCGCACCTACCAGGAGATCTTCAACCGCTTCGCCCGCATGATCGCCGCCGGCGAGTTCCCCTACGCCCGCGAGGACGGCGACTCCGAGGAGAACCTCCGCGTCGGCGACGGCTGTCTGGTGCTCGACCGGTCGGCCCGGGTGTCGTACGCCTCGCCCAACGCCGTCTCGGCACTGCACCGGATCGGCATCCACGTCAACACCGAGGGGCTGCGCCTGGGCGAGCTGGGCCTCAACGACGAGCCCGTCCGCACCGCCTTCGCCGTGGCCGCCCCGGTCACCGAGGAGATCGACCCCCGCCCCGGCGTCAGCGTCCTGATCCGTTGCATCCCCATGGTCGACGGTGGCCGGGTCACCGGTGCCGTGGTGCTGCTGCGGGACGTGTCCGAGCTGCGGCGCCGGGACCGGCTGCTGCTCTCCAAGGACGCCACCATCCGGGAGATCCACCACCGGGTGAAGAACAACCTCCAGACGATCTCGTCGCTGCTCCGGCTCCAGGGCCGCCGGCTGTCGTCGGAGGAGGCCAAGGCGGCCATCGGCGAGTCGGTCCGCCGCATCTCCTCGATCGCCCTGGTGCACGACATCCTGGCCCGGGAGCCGGGCGAGGACCTGCCCTTCATCGACGTGCTGAAGCCCCTGGTCCGCATGGTCGAGGACAGCCTGAGCACGCCCGAGCGGGAGGTCACCTTCATCGTCGACGGTGACCCCGGCACCCTGCCCGCCGGCGTGGCCACCCCGATGGCGGTGGTCCTCAACGAGCTGCTCCAGAACACGATGGACCACGCCTTCCCCACGATGGAGGACGGCGAGCGCCGCATCGGCCACGTCCGGGTGGAGATGGCCAACGACGGCCTCGAGCTCGTCACCCGGGTGATCGACGACGGCGTGGGTCTCCCCGAGGGCTTCTCGGTGGCCTCGAGCACCGGGCTGGGGCTGTCGATCGTCCGGGCCCTGGTGACCTCGGACCTCACCGGCACCATCGACATGTTCGAGCCCCTCGACGGCAGCCCCGGCACCGAGGTCGAGCTCCGCGTCCCGCTCGACGCCGAACGACCGGGCTAGCGCCTCTCGTCAGAAGCCTCGCTGCGCTCGTTTCTTCCTCGAACTTGGCGGGCTCGCTGCGCTCGCGCTGAGGGCCCCACGGCTCGGCGGCTCGTTCCTCGCAGCCTCCCCGTTCGCCTGGGGCTGCGCCCCAGACCCCGGCGGCTGCGCCGGGCCGGGCTGCGTCGTGCTGCTCGCTCGGGCTGGTCGACCGGGTCTGGTCGAGGACCCCGGGCCGGTGGGCCTCGGCCCGGACGCGACGCCGCCCGGGCGTTGGCCCGGGCGGTCGGTGGTGATCGGGGGCGCCCCGCCCGGGGCGCCGCGGGATCAGGCGGTCTGGCGGGAGCGCTGCTGAGCGGCCTTGCGGAGCTGGCGACGCTCGTCCTCGGAGGTGCCGCCCCAGATGCCCGAGTCCTGGTTGGTCTCGATGGCGTACTCGAGACACTGGGTCTGGGCGTGACACTGGCGACAGACGGCCTTGGCGGTCTCGATCTGCTCGATGGCCGGACCGGTGGTCCCCACCGGGAAGAAGAGGTCCGGATCGGTGTCCCGGCAGGCAGAGTCGCGGCGCCATTCGGCACTGGCGACGGTCAGGGACAGCAGATGGCTAGGGCTCAGAGCCACGGGGACCTCCAGGGGACCTTCGAAGAGGTGAAGCGAGTTCGTGACTCGCTTCACATGCGTCGCACCCGCGATGAAGCACGGTGTGCGCGGCGGCGATAAGAGGGAGGCTACCCCGGTGTGCTAACGACGGCAAGCACTTCTTCCGCGAAGATTCGCGGCGGGCCGGGCCCGTGACGGACCGTCCGCCTCCATCCTGACCGAAGGGCTCCCATGGCCAGAAATCGTCCGCTCATCATCGCCCACCGTGGGGCATCGGCCGCCCACCGCGAGAACACCGTGACCGCCTTCACGGCCGCGGGCCCGCTCGGGGCGGACGCCATCGAGCTCGACGCCCGTCGCACCGCGGACGGCGCCGTGGTCGTCCTGCACGACGACGCCCTGCCCGACGGTCGGGTGCTGGTCGAGACGGCCCGGGCCGATCTCCCGGCCCATGTCCCCACGCTGACCGAGGCCCTCGACGCCTGCGGCGACCTGGTGGTCAACATCGAGATCAAGAACTGGCCCGAGGACCGGGACTTCGATCCCACCGAGGCCGTGGCCGACGAGGTGGTGGCCGAGGTCCGGCGGCGGGGCACGCCCGAGCGCTACCTCGTCTCGTCGTTCCACCGCCCGACCATCGACCGGGTGCGGGCGGCGATGCCCGAGCTGGCCACCGCCTTCCTGCACGTGCGGCAGGACGGCCTGGCGGCCCTCGCCGTCGCGGTCGAGCACGGCCACGGCGCCCTGCACCCCTGGTACGGCTGGGCCACCGAGGAGGTCATCGTCGCCGCCCACGAGGCCGGCGTGGTGGTCAACGCCTGGACGGTCGACGACCACGAGGTGATGGCCCGTCTCGCCGGGTGGGGGATCGACGGCATCGTCACCAACGTCCCCGACGTCGCCCTCGAGGTCCTCGGCCCCTGGGACTGACGCTTCTGTCAGTCCCGATGGCGCGTGGCGCGCCATCGGGACTGACAGAACGGGTCAGCGGCCGAGGAGGCCGCCGGCCAGACCGCCG
>DATHEV010000982.1:0-2990 GCA_035318405.1 Iamia sp. | reverse complement strand
GGGCGAGCCCGGCGAGGGTCACTCGCACGGGTTGGTCGGGCAGGATCACGCCGCCGCTCCCTTGGAGGATCGCTCCGTAGAGGCCCCGATCGCCACAGGCGGGCAGCGAGCGCACAACAGTGTTGAGGTCCGTCGACAGCTGCAAGGAGCTCTCGACGAAGTCGGCGATCGGCCACCCTCCCCCCTGAGTCAGCTCGGTGTAGCTCAGGATCACCACCTCGAGGGCGTCAGGAGACAGCGGTTCCCGCTCAGCGGAGGACTTTGCCGTCGGCCAGGATGGTTCCTCCTCGAACTGGGAGCCGCTGTGGCCTTGCCCTCGCCCGACGTGCTCGTCGCCACGCGGGAGGCGCTGCATGCCGTGGCCGAGCACGTGCTGGCGGCCGCCCTCCACTCGTGGAACGGGCGGATCGGGTTGCGGGCGACGCCGGGCGGGTTCGGCACGCCGGTGGTCGACGTCGGCGGTGTCGCCCGGCGGGTCCGGGTGCGGGGGACCGAGCTGGTGGTCGACGCCGACGGCCGGTCCGACCGGGCGCCGCTGACGACCCTCGCGGCCGCCGCGGCCCTCGTCGGGATCGAGCCCGGTGCCCCCACCGGGCTCTACGAGATCGCCACGCCGTGCGAGCCCGACGCCCCCCTCGCCGTCGATCCCGAGGCCGCCGCCGTGCTGGCCTCGTGGTTCGCCCTGGTCGACGAGGCCCTCGCCCGCTTCGCCGACGAGGTCGCCCCCGACGACCCGCCGCTCGCCCAGCTGTGGCCCGAGCACCTCGACCTGGCGCTCACCCACGACGAGGTGAACTACGGCGGGTCCGCCGGCGACGCCGACCACCCCGAGCCCTACCTCTACGTCGGCCCCTGGTCGGTGCCCGACGGGCCGTTCTGGAACGAGCCGTGGGGTCGCTCCGTGCTCGCCACCGACGTCCCGGCCGTCCCCGGCATCCTCGCCGTCCTCCGGGCCGGCCACGCCGCCACCCACTGACCGGGCCCTGACCCCCGGTCAGTCCGGTTGGCGGTCGGGGCGGCCGGCGGCGGTGGCGACGAGGGTCCGCAGCACCCGGCCGTAGTCGCGCACGGCGGCCTCGGTGTCCTCGGCGATGGCGATCTGGCGCGCCGCCATGTTGAAGGCGCCGACCAGGACACGGGCGAGCGGCTCGATGGGCTCCTCGGCGATCTCGCCGGCGGCCATGAGCAGGGTCAGGATCCCCTTGAACTGGGCCACGCTGAACTCGGTGTCGAGCTCCTCCCAGCGGTCGTAGCCCAGCGCCGCCGGGGCCTCGTAGATGGCGATGCGGGCGAACACCGGCCCGGTGCACAGCTCGAGGTAGCGGTCGGTGCCGGCCCACAGCGCCTCCCACAGGTCGCCGGTCTCCTCGGCCGCCCGGATGCCGGCGGCGGTCATCTCGGCGTCGAAGCGGACCAGCTCGTCGCGGTAGATCTCGTCGAACAGGCCCGGCTTGCCGTCGGGGAAGTGGTGGTAGAGGGCGCCCCGGGTGACACCGGCGGCGGTGGCGATGGCGTCGACGGTCACGGTCCCGAAGCCCTCGTCGACGAAGAGCCGCGTGGCCGCGTCGAGCAGGTCGCGGCGCGTCCGGGCCGCGTCCTCGGCGGTGCGCCGCGCCATCTAGCGCCTCGCCTCCGTCCGTGACTCGTCCACGATCACATCCTCGCCCACGGGGGTTCCCAAAGAAAGATACATGGTGTATGTATGTATACATGCACCATCGGTCATCGACCACCCCTGCCGCCGCTGGGACCGCATCTCTCCTGCTGGTGGTGGCCATCGTCGTGGCGTGGGCCGCGCCCGCGGCGGCGGTGCTGCCGTCCTTCACGGGCCCCACCTCCGTCGCCGTCACGACCAACGCCACCGTCACGCTGTCCGGCGCCGGCGCCCCTCAGGTCGTCGACCCCGACACGACCACCGCGATGAGCCTCCAGCTGACGATCGGCGGGCTGGACGTCGGGCAGCCGACGTTCACCCTCGACGGCACCACCGGTCTGACGGTCTCCGGGGCGACCGTGCGGAGCCGCTCGGCCACCATCGCCGGGACCAAGGCCGCGATCAACGCCGCCCTCGACGGCCTGCGGATCAACGGCGGGGCGCCGACGATCGACTACACGCTCACGTTGGTGGCCGACGAGACCCCGGCGGCCGCCGGCGGAACGAGGACGCGCGTCATCACCGTGCACCAGGCGGGGACCCACCCGGTGAACGAGATGCCCGCAGCGTTCTCCGTCGGCACGAGGGCCGCCCGGAGGCTGAGCGGCGACGCAGCCCTCCAGGTCGCCGATGCGGACTCCCCCCAGCTCGAGCTCGAGCTGACCCTCGCCCCGCAGTCCAGCTCGGCGTCGGTCCCCGTCGCGGAGCGGCCCACGTTCACCCTCGACGGGACCGCCGGGCTCACCGTGAACCTCGGCTCGACCACCGCGAGCCGATCCGTGTCGGTCAACGGCACGCTCGCGGCCCTCAACGCCGTCCTCGACGGCATGGTGTTCACGGGGGGCATCACAGCGGGCGCCTTCCGCATCGTGATGGAGAGCGACGACGTCATCGGCCCCTCCGCGGGTGACGGTGACCTGGCCGACACCGACTTCACCAACTTCACCGTCACCGACGACTCGCCGGTCAATGCCGGCGTCGCCGCCGTCTCCCTGGGGACCTCCGCCAGCCGGGAGCTGTCGCCGATCACGGTCAGCGACCCCGACTCCCCGGTGCTGGACGTCGAGCTGAAGATCAACCGGAGGTCCCCGGACCTCAACTCGCTGCGGCCGACCTTCTCGCTGCCGACCACGACGGGCCTCACCGTCACCGGTGCCCCGGCCAGCTCCGTCTCCGTGCGGCTGGTCGGGCCCGTCGCCGCCCTGAACACCGCTCTGGACGGCATCGTGCTCCACGGCCCATTCGTCGTCGGCCAGTACGACCTCGTGATCGACACCGACGACGGACCCGATGACTCCGCCGGGGCCAACGCCGACATCGACGTCGCCGTCATCAC
>DATHEV010000981.1:0-6660 GCA_035318405.1 Iamia sp. | reverse complement strand
CCGGGGAGCGGCAAGGAGGCCGCCGCCCGGGTGTTCGGCGGTGAGCTGCTGGCCGCCTCGACGACCGACCCCGACGAGGCCCGGCGCCACCGGGAGCTGGCCGCCCTCGACCAGCACCCCGACATCGCCGTGGTCCGCCGGGAGGGCGCCAGCATCCGGGTCGAGCAGGCGAGCGAGATCGTGCGGCTGGCGTCGCTCAAGCCCATCGAGGGCAACCGCAAGGTCCTCGTGCTCGACGAGTTCCACCTCGTCGCCGATGCCACCGCCGGCAAGCTGCTCAAGACCATCGAGGAGCCGCCGGGCGGGACGATCTTCCTCGTGCTGGCCGACGACCTGCCCGACGAGCTGGTGACCATCGCTTCCCGCTGCGTCCACGTCGACTTTCCGGCCCTCACCGCGGCCGCGGTGGCCGAGGTGCTGGCGGCCGAGGGGCTGGCGCCCGACGCCGCCGCCCAGGTCGCCGAGGCGGCCCACGGCGACCTCGACCGGGCCCGCCTCCTGGCCTCCGACGAGCGGGTGGCCCTCCGCCTGGCCGCCTGGGGCGCCATCCCGGCCCGGCTCGACGGCACCGGCTCCATGGTCGCCGAGATCGTCGCCGAGCGACGGGCCGACATCGACGACGCCTCCGGACCCCTCCAGACCCAGCAGGAGCAGGAGGTGGCCGCCCTGACCGAGCGCATCGAGCGCTACGGCCAGCGGGGCTCCGGGGCCCGGGTGCTCGACGAGCGCCACAAGCGCCAGCTCCGCCGTCTCCGCACCGACGAGCTCCGCATGGGACTGGCCGAGCTGGCCCACGCCTACCGGGCCGTGGTGGTGGGCGACCCGGCCGCGCCCGCCGGCATCACGGTCGACGATGCCGCCGCCGGCCTCGACCGGATCTGGCTGGCCATCGACGCCCTCGTCCGCAACCCCACCGAGGAGCTCCTGCTCCAGGCCCTCCTGCTCGACCTGCCGTCGCGTCGGCGCTGAGGCCGACCGGCGACGCGGTCCCACCTCGTGGGCGACTACGGGAAGCGGACCTCGTCGCGGACGAGGCGCAGCAGGACCTCGAGCGGCACCGGCTCGGAGAACAGGAAGCCCTGGCCCCGCGAGCAGGACAGGTTGCGGAGGGCGGCCAGCTGGGCCTCGGTCTCGATCCCCTCGGCCACGGACTCGAGCTCCATGGCGATGGCGATGCCGACGACGGCGCTGACGATCGTGGCCCGGTCCGCCGATCCCTCCTCGCCCAGGCCCCGCACGAAGGACTGGTCGATCTTGATGACGTCGATCGGCAGGCGCTGGAGGTGGGTCAGGGACGAGTAGCCGGTGCCGAAGTCGTCGACGGCGATGCGCACCCCCGTGGCCCGGATCGCCAGCAGGGCCCGGGAGGCCAGGTCGAGGTCGTCGGTGAGGGCCGTCTCGGTCAGCTCGAGGCAGAGGTCCTCGGGCGCCCACCCGTGGGTCTCGAGCAGCCCGGCCACCATCGCCACCAGGCCGGGCTCGTCGAGCTGGCGGGGCGACAGGTTGACGGCCACCTCGAAGCGCCCGCCCGGAGCCCGGCTGGGGCCGGGCCGCACGAGCGGCGCCAGGTCATCGAGGGCGGTGTCGAGGACCCACGCCCCGATCCGCCGGATGGCGCCGGACTCCTCGGCCACCGGGATGAAGTCGTCCGGCGCGACGACGCCACGGACCGGGTGGTGCCAGCGGCACAGGGCCTCGGCCCCCACCACCCGCCCCGACGCCAGGTCGACGATGGGCTGGTAGGCGACCCGGAGCTGGCGGCGGTCGATGGCCCGGCGCAGGTCGGCGGCCAGGCTCAGCCGGTCGCGGGCGCTGGCCTGCATGGCCGGGTCGTACATCTCGACCCGGTCGCGACCCCGCTGCTTGGCCCGGAGCATGGCCGCGTCGGCCTGGCGGAGGACGGCGGCGGCGTCGATGCCGGGGGCGCTCAGGGCCAGGCCCAGGCTGGCGGTGACGACCAGCTCGCCCTTGTCGGGCGAGAAGGGGGCGGCGAGGGCGTCGCGGAGCCGGTCGGCCACGGCCAGGACGGTGGCGGCCTGCCCGGGTCGGGCGCACACCACCACGAACTCGTCGGCGCCGACGCGGGCGATGGTGTCGTCGGGCCGGGTCGCCCGGCGGAGACGGTCGGCCACCGTGGCCAGCACGCCGTCGCCGGCGGCCAGGCCGTAGGTGTCGTTCACCAGCTTGAACCGGTCGAGATCCACGTAGACGACGCCGACCTCGGCCCCGGTGCGCTGCGCCCGGTCGAGAGAGGTCTGGAGCCGGTCGAGCAGCAGCGTGCGGTTGGGCAGGCCGGTGAGGCTGTCGTGGAGCTCGCGGTGGGCCAGCTCGGTGACGGCGGCGTGGCGTTCGAGGGCGATGGCGACGAGCGTGCAGCCGATCTCGGTCGCCCGCACGGCATGGGGCGAGGGGGTCCGCCGCTCGCGGCTGAACGAGACGAGGGAGGCCACGGCCAGGTGGCCGTCGGCCGGCACGACCTCGGCCCACCACACGGTCTGCATCCCGGCGGCCTCGAGGGCGGGCCGCATCACCGCGGACACCGATGGGTCGTCGACGTCGCGGACGCTGATGACGCCGTGGCCGCGGCCCTCGTCGCGCTGGAGGTCGGGGGTCACCTCGACCTCGCCGAGGGCGGCCCGCAGGGCGGGGCCCGGCCCCCGGCCGTAGCGGGCGCGAGGCCGCAGGCGGGGCCCGTCGACCAGGGCGACCGCCACCTGGGCGCCGCCGGAGTGGTCCTCGACCATGGCGGCGATGGCCTCCAGCACGTCGTCGAGCGCGGTGGCGCCGGCGATGAGCTCGAGGATGGCCGTCTGCCCGGCGACGAGCGCCTCGGCCCGCTTCTGATCGGAGATGTTGCGGGTGGTCAGGACCACGCCGCCGACGCCCGGGTCGTCGATCAGGTTGACGGCGTTGACCCAGACGTCGACCCACGTCCCGTCCTGGTGCCGGAGCCGGGCCTCGGCCGTCACCGGGCGACCGGGCTCGTCGAGCACCTGCTGCACGATGGGGGCCAGCCGGGCCACGTCGTCGGGGTGCATCAGCTCGTCGAAGGGCCGGCCCGACCAGGAGTCGGTCGGGTAGCCCAGGATCGAGGCCACCTCGCCGGTGGTGCTCTTGATCTTCCCGTCGGGGCCCACCACGGTGACCGTGTCGGAGACGTTCTGGAGCAGCGTCCGCCAGCGGTGCTCGCTGGCCCGCACGGCGCGGTCGGTGGCGACGTCCTCGGTGACGTCGACCAGCAGGACCACCACCTCGGCCTCGTCCCCGGGGTCTCCCGTCGTGGCGTCCACCGTCGTCGTCCACGCCCGGAGGTCGATCGGGTGGCCGGCGGCGTCGACCCCGGTGAGGTGGACGCGGTCGAGCGGATCGCCGGCGAGGGTGCGGGCCCGCAGGTCGTGGCCGCCGTCGGCGAGGGCGCGGAGCGGGCCGCCGACGACGTCCTCGGCCCGCCAGCCCAGCATGTCCTCGGCGGCCGGGTTCCACAGGGTGACGGTGTCGCCGGCGCCGATGCGGACGACGGCCACCGGCATGCGGTCGACCAGGCTGGCCATGTCGACCTGCGCCGAGGCCAGGGCGCCGCTCAGCCGCCGGGTCGCGGTCGACTCGGCGATGGTGACCAGGAAGGCGTCGATCCCGCCCTCGCTCCCGACGACGGCGTGGCCGTGGGTGGTGAACCAGCGGCGGCGGCCGGGGCGGCGGCCGATGTGCGACTCGACCTCGAGCGGCGTGGTGTCGCCGGCGGCGCAGCGGTCGAGCCACGCCGCCGTGAGGGCCCGGTGCTCGGGCTGGACCACGTCGAGCAGGGGGCGGCCCACGAGCTCGTCGGCCGGCGTGGCCAGCACCGCGCAGAGGGCCGGGTTGACCTCGACCAGCACGTGGTCGGGCCCGATGATCGCCACGGCCGTGTCCGAGAGGGCGATCATGGCGGCGCGCGCCGCTGCCGGGGCAGGCCCGCAGGGGGTCGGTCCCGAGGTCGGGGTCCCGGGGGCGCCGGGTGTGCTCGCCGAGATCTCCATCACCCGTCCTGCTGTGCGAGGTGGTCGGAGTCTCGCACCACTCGCGGGTCGGGTGCTGGGACGGTCGCTCCGACTCCGTCGTCCGAGCCCAGGTCGTAGGGTCGCCGGCCATGGCCCCCAGCGACGTCGAGCTCGACGGCTTCGAGCGCACCGAGCTCACCCACGACGGCACCACCCGCACCGTGTACCGGGCCGGCCTCGGTCCCTGCGTGGTGGTGATCGCCGAGATGCCGGGGATCACCCCCGAGGTCATCGGCTTCGCCCGCCGGGTCATGGACGCCGGGTTCTCGGTCGCCCTGCCCCACCTGTTCGGCGGGCCGGGGCGGGACCCGTTCCGATCCGGCATGCGGTCGGCGTTGTCCGACATCGTGACCAGCATCGTCCCGGCCTGCGTGTCCCGGGAGTTCACCGTCCTGGCCACAGGCAAGACCTCGCCGGTGATGGACTGGCTGCGGGCCCTGGGCCGGCAGGTGCACGAGGAGTGCGGCGGGCCCGGCATCGGTGTCGTGGGCATGTGCTTCACGGGTGGCTTCGCCCTCGGCATGATCGCCGACGCCCCGGTCCTGGCCCCGGTGCTGTCGCAGCCGTCGCTGCCCTTCGCCCTCTCCAAGAAGCACAAGGCCGACATCAACCTCTCGCCCGAGGACGAGGCGGCGATGGTCGAGACCTGTGCGGCGCGGGACCTCACGGTCCTCGGCCTGCGGTTCACCGGCGACAAGCTGTCGCCCCCCGAGCGCTTCGCCACCCTGCGCCGGCTGCTCGGCGACCGCTTCGTCGGGGTCGAGATCGACTCGTCCCAGGGCAACGAGTGGGGCCACGCGGCCAAGGCCCACTCGGTCCTCACCGACGACCTGAACGACGCCGACGGCCAGCCCACCCGCGACGCCCTCGACCAGGTCCTCGACCTGTTCCGGACCCGGCTCCTCGTCGACGCCTGATCGGCTCCGGTCGTCGGGCCAACGGCCGTGCTCCGGCCCGGTGCCGCCCGCTAGGGTCGTCCGCCTTCGCCCGAGTAGCTCAGTCGGCAGAGCGTCTCACTCGTAATGAGAAGGTCCGGGGTTCGATTCCCCGCTCGGGCTCCACACGTGCGGCGGGCCCACCGGCAGGGCGGTGCGTCGTGCGGCAGGATATGACATGTGATCATCCTCGTGAGCACCGACGACCGGATGTTGGCGGCGGCGGCCCGGCAGCAGTCGGCCAACGCCCTGGCGACCTACGGGGCGGTCGTCGCCATCACCGACGACCCCCTCGCCAAGCTGGGGAAGGGCGAGGACCTCTTCATCTGCGGGTGGGGGTCGGCCGCCGGTCCGCAGGGGAGCCCGACGATCGGGAACAAGCTCGGAGCCCGGATCTACGACGCGGTGGCGCTGTGGCAGCTGCTCCACGGGACCCGGAAGATCTTCCCGGCCGGCTGGACGGGGCGGATCTTCCTCTGGGTGAGCGGGTCGACCGATGAGAACCCCGAGATGAGCTTCACCTTCGCCGAGATGTTCCTCACCCAGGTCGACGCCGGCATCTCGACCCAGGGCGGCGTCTACGCCCGGGCCGAGCGGGTCGACCTCCACGACGCCCAGCTCCGCGACGCCGTCATCCCGGAGCCCGGCAGCCTGAAGTGGACCCACATCTGACGGCGGCGCCAGGCCGCGCTGGCGGGTAGACCGACGGGGTGACGGAGGCCGAGAACCACGACGCGGCGGTGTCGTATGCGTCGTACTTGGCGCTGGACGAGGTGCTGGGGGCGCAGCGGCCGCGGTCCGAGGAGCACTACGAGCACCTCTTCATCGTCGTGCACCAGGTCTACGAGCTGTGGTTCAAGCAGATGCTCCACGAGCTGGCCCACCTCCAGGGGCGGCTGGAGGCGGGCGACACCTCGCCGGCGCTGCACACGCTGGGGCGGATCCTCACCATCCTCAAGGTGGCGGTGGCCCAGATCGACGTGCTGGAGACGATGACGCCCCGGCAGTTCACCAGCTTCCGGGCCCGGCTCGACTCCTCCAGCGGGTTCCAGAGCGCCCAGTTCCGGGAGATCGAGGCCGTGCTCGGCCGGCGGGACGCGTCGATGGCGCAGGGCCAGCCCGCCGGCAGCGCGGCCCGGGCCCGCATCGAGGCGGCGGTCGACCGCCCGTCGCTGTTCGACTCCTTCCTCGCCTTCCTGCGGACCACCGGCGTCCCCGTCGACCCCGACGCCGTCCAGGACGCGCTGGTCGCCGTGTACGAGGCCGACGGCGGGGCCGCCCAGGTGGCCGAGCGCCTGGTCGACCTGGACGAGGGGCTCCAGGAGTGGCGCTACCGCCACGTGAAGATGGTCGAGCGCACGATCGGCGACCGGATCGGCACGGGCGGCTCGGCGGGCGCCGCCTACCTCCGCGGCACCCTGTTCACCCCGCTGTTCCCCGACCTGTGGGCCGTCCGCAGCCGGCTCTGACGGACCGACGAGGACGCCGGATCAGGAGCCCGAGCTCGGTCGCCTCCGTTCTGAGGCGGCCGGCGACCGCGGGTGTTCCTGTCCTGTCGCGGGTCATCCCTCACGGGTGTCGCGGGTCATCCCTCACGGTAGGCGGCCGGGGTTGCCTGGTCGGTTGTAGAGGGTCTGGCGGGTCTTGGTGGGGTCGATGGTCAGGGCGCGGACGAGTCGGCCGTTGAT
>DATHEV010000980.1:0-5361 GCA_035318405.1 Iamia sp. | reverse complement strand
GGTCCTGTGGGGCCCACGGGGTGACCAGCCGGCCGAGGGCCCGGATGAGCTCGGAGAAGGCGACGCCGAAGAGGGCGACGACGACGATCCCGACGTACATCCGGTCGTTGATGAACAGCGCCCGCGAGTTGAAGATCAGGTAGCCGAGGCCGCTGTCGCCGACGATGAACTCGGCGGCCACGATCACCAGCACGGCCACGCCGGCGGCGACCCGCAGGGCGACGACGATCTGCGGCAGGGCCCCGGGGACGAGGACGTGGCGGAACATCTGGGCCCGGGACGCACCGAAGGCGGCGCCGGTCTCCCGGTACCCCTCGGGCACGGCCATCACCGCCGTCATCGTCCCGATCCAGACGAAGAAGAAGACGGTGACGGCGACCAGCGCCACCTTGGGCCCCTCGCCCAGGCCGAACATGTTGAGCAGCACCGGCAGCAGCGCCAGCTTGGGCACGACGTAGAGGGCGTCGAGGGTGGGCTCGAGCGCGCGTCGCAGCAGGCGCACCGAGCCCATGGCCAGGCCCAGCACCAGGCCGGCGGTGCTGCCGATGGCCCAGCCCAGGGCGACCCGCCGGGCGGTGGCGAGGAGGTCGTCGACGAGCTCTCCGTCGCGGACGAGGTCGACGGCGGCCTGGCCGATCTCGACCGGGGAGGGGTAGACGCGGGCGTCGATCCAGCCCCGCGAGGACGCCAGCTGCCAGGCGAGCCCGAGGGTCACGGGCACGGCGATGGCGCAGGCCAGCTCGAGCAGCCGGCGCCATCGCAGGTAGGCGTTGGGGTCGCGCTCGGCCCGCCCGGGCGCCCGCACGAGGGTGCCGGCGGACTCGGTGGGCGCCGGGGGACCGGTGGGGGCGTCAGTCACGGCGGGCCTCCTCGCGGCCGTCGTCGAGCTCGCCGCGGAGCAGGGCCCACAGCTCGGCCTCGAGCTCGCCGAACCGGGGGTCGGAGCGCAGGGCGCCGCTGCGGGGCCGGTCGAAGGGCACGGTGACCGTGCGCAGGATCCGGCCCGGTCGGGCGCTCATGACCACGACCCGGTCGGCCAGCAGGATCGCCTCCGACAGGCTGTGGGTCACGAACACGACCGTGCGCCGCTCCTGCTGGCAGAGGTCGAGCAGCTCCTCCTGGAGCAGCGACCGGAGCTGGGCATCGAGGGCGGCGAAGGGCTCGTCCATCAGCAGGATCTCGGGCTCGACGGCCAGGGCCCGGGCGATGGCGACCCGCTGGCGCATGCCGCCCGAGAGGGTGTCGGGCCAGGCGTCGGCGAACTCCGAGAGCCGCATCCGCTCGAGCCAGCTGGCCACCCGCTCGTCGGCCTGGCGGCGGGAGACGCCGGCGATGTCGAGCCCGAGGCGGACGTTGGCCGCCACCGTCTTCCAGGGGTAGATGCCGTAGTCCTGGAAGATCATCGCCGCCGGGTTGCGGACCTCCGTGGCGATCCGGACCTCGCCGGCGCTCGGCCGCAGCAGGCCGGCGACGATCCGCAGCAGCGTCGACTTCCCGCAGCCCGACGGCCCCACGACGGAGACGAACTCGCCGTCGGCGACGTCGAGGTCGATCGGCCCCAGCGCCTCGACCACGCCCCGGCCGCGGCCCCGGCCGAAGGTCCGGCCCACGTCCCGGGCGGTGATCTTGGCCGCCGTCGGCGACGGCGGGAGGTCGGCGTCCTTGGCCAGGGCGCGCGGGGTCAGCACGGAAGGCACCACGAGGTCACACGGATCTCCTGTGTTCGAATATCAGACCGCCTGTTCGGAAGAAGGTATGGCGACGGTCACCTCCCGTCAAGCGGTTTCTGACGGGTCGTCAGGTTTTGCGGGTCCGCGGGCGGGTGGGCCCTGGGTGCCACGATGAGGGGCCCCTGACGGCCCCACGGAGCACGGCGAGTGCTGTTCCCCACCTTCGAGTTCGCCCTGTTCTTCTCGGGCGTCTTCGTCGTCAGCTGGCTCCTCCGACCCCACCCGCAGGCGTGGCGCTGGTTCCTGCTGGCGGCCAGCTTCGTGTTCTACGGCGCCTTCGACTGGGCGTACTGCCTGCTGCTCGGGTTCGCCATCCTGGCCAACCAGGGGTTCGCCCTCGCCATCCGCCGCCAGCCCGACGAGCGACGCCGCAAACCCATCCTGGCCCTGGCCGTCATCGTCAACCTGGGCCTGCTCGCCTACTACAAGTACACCGACTTCTTCATCGAGTCGGTCAGCGCGACGCTCGAGAAGGTCGGCATCGACACCGGGTGGGTGCCGCTCCAGATCGTCCTGCCGGTGGCGATCTCGTTCTTCACGTTCCAGGCCCTCAGCTACGTCATCGACGTGTTCCGGGGCGACGCCGAGCCGTCGCCGCTGCTCGACTTCGCCGTCTACCTGTCGTTCTTCCCGCACCTGGTGGCGGGACCGATCGTGCGGGCGCGCGAGCTGCTGCCCCAGCTCAAGGAGCCGGCCGACCCCCGCCGGGTCAACAGCGCCCTGGCCTTCCGGCTGATCATGGCCGGGCTGTTCAAGAAGGTCGTGATCTCGAGCTTCGTCTCGGCGGCCATCGTCGACGACGTCTTCGCCGTCCCCAGCCAGTACCGGTCCTTCGAGATCCTCGTCGCCATCTACGCCTACGCCATCCAGATCTACGCCGACTTCAGCGGCTACACCGACATCGCCATCGGGTGCGCTCTGCTGCTGGGGCTCCGCTTCCCGCAGAACTTCGACGCCCCCTACGCGGCCCTGTCGATGCAGGCCTTCTGGCGGAAGTGGCACATGACGCTGTCGTTCTGGCTGCGGGACTACCTGTACATCCCGCTGGGCGGGAACAAGGGCGGCGAGAACCGGCGCGACCTCAACCTCTTCCTCACCATGCTGATCGGCGGCTTCTGGCACGGCGCGGCGTGGACGTTCATCGTGTGGGGCGCCATCCACGGCGTCGCCCTCGCCGCCGAGCGCCGGATCCTCGCCGCCCGGGAGGCGGCCGGGCGGGTCGCGGGCCCGTGGTCACCGGTCATCCGCTGGATCATCACCTTCCACATCGTCTGCCTCGGCTGGGTGTTCTTCCGGGCCGAGTCCTTCGGCCACGCCTTCGAGCTGCTGTGGCGGCTGGTCGCCGCGCCCGGCATCGGGTCGGCCGTGACGCCCATGCTGCTGTTCGTGATCGTCGCCTCGATCGCCTCGCAGTTCGTCCCGACCGAGTGGATGGACCAGGGCCAGGTGGCCTTCTCCCGCTCGGTCCCCGCCCTCCAGGCCGTCGCCCTGGCCGTCGGCTTCCTGCTCGTCGACGCCCTCGGGCCCGAGGGCGTCCCTCCCTTCATCTACTTCCAGTTCTGAGCATGCTCCCGTGATCCACCTCCGCGTCCGCCTCCGCCCCCTCGTCCTCGTCGCCGTGCTGATGGTGAGCGCGGCCTGCACCGACGACGGCGGCGGCGACGATCCCGACGAGGGCGCCGACACGACGACGACCGCCGCCGAGGCCGGGCCCACGACACCCGGCGGCGCCCTGCCCGAGCTGACCCCGGTCCGGGTCGCCTCTCTCGGCGGGCAGCCGGCCTTCGTCGACGGGAGCGGGCGCCAGGTGCTGCTGCGGGGGGCCAACTTCAACGCCCTGGGCGACTACTTCCAGGCCGACCCGGCCTTCGCCCCGACCCGGCCGCCCACCGACGCCGACTGGGACGGCATGGCCGCCGCCGGCTTCAGCGTCGTGCGCCTGATCGTGTCCTGGTCCGCCCTCGAGCCGGTGCGGGGCCAGATCGACATGGCCTACGTCGAGCGCATCCGCCAGGCGATCGATGCCGCCGCCGCCCGCCGCATCTACACCGTGGTCGACATGCACCAGGACGCCTGGGGCAAGTTCATCGCCACCCCGTTCGGTACCGTCTGTCCGCCCCTCACCGAGCCCGCCATCGGGTGGGACGGGGCGCCCCAGTGGGCCACGCTCACCGACGGGGCCGACACGTGCCGGCCGATCGGCTACCGGGAGGGCTCGCCGGCGGTGCAGGCCGCCTTCACCGCCTTCTACGAGAACCGCGAGGGCATCCGCGACGCCTTCGCCGCCACCTGGCACCGGCTGGTCGCGGCCCTGGGCGACACGCCGGCCATCGCCGGCTACGACCTGTTCAACGAGCCCAACCTGGTGCTCGAGGCCACCCTCTCGGAGCAGCGCTACACCGAGCTGCTGCGCTCGACGCTGGCCGAGGTGCGGGCCGGCGAGGCCGAGGCCGGTGTCGGCGCCCGGGTGGTCTTCGTCGAGCCCATCGTCCTCTACCCGCTGCCGGGATCGCTGCCGGCCGACCCGCTGGCCATGGACGACCAGCTCGCCTTCGCCCCCCACAACTACGCCGAGGTCATCGGTCCGCCCATCCTCACCGTCGAGCAGACCATGGACGCCGCCGTCGTCACCGCGGACGAGCGCGCCTGGCCGCTGTGGATCGGCGAGCACGGCGTCTTCGCCATCGACGAGGAGGCCCGCGCCGTCAACCGCCGGTTCGCCGCCGCCCAGGACGAGGCCATCGCCGGCGGGGCCCAGTGGCAGTGGCGGCAGTGGTGCGGCGACCCCCACTCCATCGGCGTGCCCGGGCGGGCCGTCACCGAGGTCCAGATCCAGCTGAACGACGTGGCCTGCCCGGCCGACATCGGCACCGGTCCCAACGCCGACCTCCTGATGGTGGCGGGCCGGGCCTACCCCCGGGCCGCCCCGGGCCGGCTGACCGGCATCGAGTCCGACCCCGACGCCGGCACCGTGGCGATCCAGGGCGTCATCGAGGACGACCTGGCCACCGGTGGGGACCTGGTGGTGTGGATCCCGGGCGAGGACCGGCCGGAGATCGAGGGCGTGGGTCTGGGCGAGCCCGTCCTGAGCCAGGTCCCGGGCGGCTGGTACGCCACGGTGGAGGTCATCGACTCCCCCTACGAGCTGGACGCCCAGTGAGCGAGCGCAGCGAGCGAGCCAGACAGCACAGCTCAGTCTTCGGCGGCGAAGCCGTCGGGGGTCATCGGTGCCGGATGCCCCCGAAGCGGTCGAGTGACGCCCACGCATGGAGCGGGCACCGATGAGTCGCCCCCGCGAGCCGGGCGAGTGGCGCCCGCCCCACCCCGATCCGCACGGGGAGCAGCACGAGGCGCCGCCCCCGCCCGGCACCACGCCGCAGCCGCCGACCGAGCCCCGCTCGCTCCGGTACCACGACCTGGCCGGGGCCCGGCCCCAGCCCGCCGGGCGGGTGCTGGCCATCGGCGCCCTCGCCCTCCTCCTCGCCGCCCTGCTGAACGCCGACGGCCTGTTCGAGCTGGCCAACCGCCAGCCCGTCGGCTGGAAGCGCGACGTGGCCCGCGCTGCGGTCACTCCGTTCTGCGCCATCGGCGGCGTCACCCGGCTGAAGGACATCCGGGGTGCCATCCGCGA
>DATHEV010000979.1:0-7877 GCA_035318405.1 Iamia sp. | reverse complement strand
CATGTTCTCGTCGACGTAGGCGTGGGTGAGGTCGTTGGTGAGGACGGTCGCGGTGCCGGGGCCGAGGCCGAGGTCGCAGGTGATGGCGAGGTACCGCTCGTCCATGTGGGCGGCGACGGCCTCGGCGTCGTGGGCGACGGTGACGCCCTCGGAGGCCACCACCACGCCGCCGTAGGCGACCGACACCAGCTCCTGGTCGAAGCCGATGCCGGCCGAGCCGAGCTCGCTGGCGAGACGTCCCCAGTAGGGGTCGCGGCCGTACCACGAGCACTTGCAGAGCAGGCTGCGGGCGATGCGCTCGGCGCCGATCCGGGCCTCGGCATCGGAGACGGCGCCGGCGACGGTGAGCCGGACGACCTTGGTGGCGCCCTCGGCGTCGTCGGCCATCTGCTCGGCCAGCGAGGTGCACACCGCGGTGACCGCAGAGGCGAGCGAGGCCTCGTCGACCGGCCCGGCCTCGCCCGAGGCCAACAGCAGGACGGTGTCGTTGGTGGAGGTGCACCCGTCGGTCAGCAGCGAGTTGAAGCTCCCGGCGACGCCGGCGGCCAGCACGCGCTGGAGGACCTCGGGCGGGACCTCGGCGTCGGTCGTGAGCACGGCGAGCATGGTCGCCATCGACGGCGCCAGCATGGCGGCGCCCTTGGCCATGCCGCCGACGGTCACCGTCCCCGCGGGCCCCGCCGTCGCCACCGCCTCCTTGCGCCGGGTGTCGGTGGTGCGGAGGGCCTCGGCGGCCGCCGCGCCGCCGTCGAGCTCGCCCGACAGGGCGGCCACGACGTCGGGGATGCCGGCCCGGATGGCGGCGATGGGCAGCGGGATGCCGATGAGCCCGGTCGAGCAGACCAGGACCTCGTCCTCGGCGCAGCCCAGCTCGGCCGCCAGGTCCGCGCCCATGAGCCGACTGTGCTCCCGCCCGGGGGCGCCGGTGGCGGCGTTGGCGTTCCCGCTGTTGAGGATCACTGCCGCGGCCCGGCCGCCCGTCGCCGCCAGGTTGGCCTGCGACACCTGGACGGGCGCCGCCGTCATCAGGTTCGCCGTGAACACCCCGGCCGCCGGCACGGCCCGCCCGTCGGCGGTGGCCACCACGGCCAGGTCCGGATCGCCCGACTCCTTGACCCCGCAGGCCACGCCCCCGGCGACGAACCCCTGCGGAGCGGTGACCCCGGTGCGATCGCTCACGGGTAGACGCCGATCGCGCTGAGGCCGAGGTCCTCGGGGAGGCCGAGGGCGAGGTTGGCGCACTGGAGGGCGGCGCCGGACGCGCCCTTGCCCAGGTTGTCGAGGGCGCACAGCGACAGGACCCAGCCCGTCCGCTCGT
The DNA here is from genome assembly GCA_035318405.1 of Iamia sp. GTDB lineage: Bacteria > Actinomycetota > Acidimicrobiia > Acidimicrobiales > Iamiaceae > Iamia. Next base: position 6,559 of record DATHEV010000979.1, on the reverse strand, counting down.
CGAGGACGGCCGAGACGTGGGCCGCGTTCGACCCCTGGGTGGCCTTGGTCGACGGCGACCCGGGCACCACCGAGACGAACCGCTCGTCGTCGTAGGCGGCGGCGAAGGCATCGGCCACATCGCCCGGGGAGACGCCGTCCACCGGGCGGGAGTAGCAGGTGGCCAGCATCCCCCGGCTCATCGGCACCAGGTGCGGGGTGAAGACGACCTGGGCCGGCGCGCCCGCGACCCGGCTGAGGGTCTGCTCGATCTCCGGTGTGTGCCGGTGCCGCAGCAGGCCGTAGGCGGTGACGTCGCCGTCGGCCGTGCAGAAGGTCGTGTTCGGCTTCGGCGCCCGCCCGGCGCCCGACACGCCGCTGACGGCGTCGACGACGATGCCGGTGGGCTCGACCAGACCGGCCCGGAGCAGCGGGGCCAGCGCCAGCGCCGCAGCCGTCGGGTAGCAGCCCGGCCCGGCGATCAGCGTGGCGCCGTGCAGGTCCGACCGGAACAGCTCGGGCAGCCCGTACACGGCCTCGGCCAGCAGCTCCGGGACGGTGTGCTCCTCGCCGTACCACTCGGGGTACAGGGCGGCGTCGGCCAGCCGGAAGTCGGCGGCCAGGTCGACCACGTGGCCCACCCGCCCGCGCAGCTCGGGCACCACGGCCTGGCTGGCGCCGTGGGGCAGCCCGCAGAACGCCAGGTCGACCCCGTCGACGGCCTCGGCCGACCAGGTGTCGAAGACCCGGCCGCCGTAGGCGCCGACCAGGCTGGGGTACAGCCCGGCGATGGGCTGGCCGGCCTGCGTGTCGCCGGTGGCGACGACGACCTCCAGCTCGGGGTGCCCGGCGAGCAGGCGCAGCAGCTCGGCCCCCGTGTACCCGGAGGCTCCGACGATCGCGACCTTGGCCATGCCGCCACTGTATGCAGACTCACGCATCACTATGCAAGCAGAACGGGCGACCGGCCGACGGACGGCGAGCGACCAGTGGGGTCAGGGGTGGCGGACGGCGTACTCCACACTGCGGAGGATCTCGGTGGCGATGGCTGCGATGTCGTCCTCGTCGCTGACCCCGGGGAGGAACCGGGCCCGTTCGGCGGCGGTGGGCACGCGGTCCAGCATCCCGAGGTGGAGCATGGTGACCAGCAGCTCGGAATGGGTCCGGACCTGGTGCTCGCTCGCCTGCGAGAAGTGGACGACCAGCCGGTCCCGGGGCACGCCCCGGCGCAGCTCACCGAGCCAGTAGGCCCGGCCGGCGGGCTCGGCCGGGCGGCCCAGGACGTTCTGGTACAGCAGGTCGACGAAGCCACCGTCGGTCACGTTGCCGTACCGGTCCCGGAACTCCTTCGAGCCGGTGAACGAGCGCACCACCCACGACAGCGGGCGCCCGGAGGCGAGGGCGTCGGCCCAGAACTCGAGCCCGGCGCGGTCCGGGGACCGCCCGAGGGTGGCGCGGTAGAGCCGGAGGACGGTCGGCCGGAAGCCCCACCACGACCCCTCGTTGGAGATCCACGCGAAGGGGTAGCCGGCCTCGGCCCCGTCGAGGAGCGCATCGTCGTAGAACTCGAGCTCCCAGGGCCCCGGCTCCCGGTCGCCGATCTCCTCGGTGGCCGCCTCGACGAGGTCCCGGCTGTCGGTGAACGGCCCGAGGTCGAGGACCCGCAGGCTCGGCGCCTCCCCCTTCGGGGCCAGGCCCAGCGGGGTCAAGAGCTCGAGCGGGAACACCCCGCTCAGGTCGCAGCAGATCGGCACCGTGCGCAGCACCAGCTCGTCCTCGCCGTCGCCGTCGCCCACCACCTCGAGCTGGGAGTAGGCGAGCCGGGCGGTGGCCCCGGCGAGGCCCTGGCCCTCGACGGTGATCAGGGCGCCGCCGTCGGGGTCGACGACGCGGGGCCCGACCGCGTCGATGGCCGGATCGAGGTCGACGATCTGGAGCGACGGGGCGTTGCCCATCGGCCCGAGGCCGATGACGTACAGGCGGTGGTGGTCGGCGCTGAAGCCCATCCCCCGCCGCGGGCTGCCGGTGTCGACCCCCTCGATGACCCGGGCGCTGGCGGGCTCGAAGGGCTGGACGACCGTGACCGTGTCGGGACCCTCCCGGGCGCCGGTGACGACCATCCAGCCGTCGCCGAACACGGCCGGGGCGTCCCCGTCCACCGGGATCGTGCCCCAGGGCTCGAGGTCGGGGACGTGGTAGGCGCGGACCTCGTCGCCGGCCGCCACCGACAGGCCGATGCCGTCGTGGGTGAGGTGGGCGTCGGCCACCCGCTCCTGTGGGATCTCGGCCGTGGTGACGATCGTCGCCGTCGCCGGCCTGGTGTCGATGACCCGCACGGTCGAGGTCACGAGGGAGCCGGTCTCGATGGCGATCAGGCGGCTCGCCGTCCCGGTGAGGAGGTGGGGCCCGCTGTCGAGCCCCGAGATGCGAACGGCCGTGGCCCCCGTGGCCAGGTCGACCTGGAGGAGCTGGCGGCCGGCTCCGGTGGCCCCGCCGGTGGTCCACGCCGTGCTGCCCCGGACGACGAGGCCGTCCACCCGGCTCCGGTCCAACGCCCACGTGGTGGTGGCCAGCGTCTGGGGGTCGATCTTGGTCATGGCGCCCGTCGGGCCGTCGATGACCACCACGGCGCCGCCCCCGGCGGCCACGTCGGTGCCCTCGACGGCGACGGTCCCGACCGCGCCGCCGGCCGCATCCCGGACCACGACGCCGTCGTCACCCAGGACGAAGACGCGCCCGCTGGTCTCCTCCACCGCCAGCCGGGTGGCGCGGTCGAGGGGCAGGGCGACCGAGACGACCGGGTCCCCCAGCGCCGCTCCTGCCGGCACCGCCGGGCCCAGGCCCGGGGCCGCGCCCAGGCCCGCCACGACGGCGAGCACCGCCACCGCCCCATGACCGATCCGTCGTCGCACCATTTGTCGCCCCCGTCCTCGCCGAACCCGAGGAGGCTAGCCGGGAGCCAGCCCCCGACCCCTCAGCCGATGCGGGTGAAGTACTCCTCGGACAGGAGGATGCTCGAGGCGTAGACGGCCAGCGGGAACTGCTCGGTCGACTCCTCGATCGCCTCCACGCCGTCGGCCACCTCGGCGGCGGTGGGCGCCCGCCGCAGCATGGCGAGGTGCAGCCCGACGACGTCGACGAGGGCCTGGGTGGCGGCCCGGTTCTCGGTCGACTGGGAGAAGGACAGGACGATCTTGCCCCGAGGCTGGCCGCTGGCGAGGACGCCCACCCAGTAGGCGCGGCCGTCGGGGTCGGCGGGGCGCCCGAGCACGTTCTCGTAGACCCGGTCGACGAACTCCCCGTCGTCCAGGGCGCCGTACTGCGTCCTGAACTCGGGCGAGGCCGCGAAGGCCGACGCCACCCAGGTGAGAGAGCGCCCGGCGCGCAGCTGGGCGAGCCAGTACGCCATGCCCGCGGTGTCCGGCGGGCGGAGGAAGACGGCCTGGTAGAGCCGGATCAGCGGGGCCCGCTGGGCGGTGTACACCGTCGTCCGGACCAGGTTGGCCGACGTGTAGCCGGCGGGCACCCCGGCCCAGAGGTGGCCATCGGCTTGGTTGCGCGACGGCCCGTTGGCGCCCCAGCCGAGGAAGTCCCGTGACTGCCGGTCGGCCAGGCTGGCGGCGTCGCGGAACGGGCCCAGGTCCCGCACCCGCAGCGCACCGAGGGCGGTGCTCGTCAGGCCCATCCGGTTGGTGACGGTGATGACGGCCGGGCCCTCCGGGAGGGCGGGCACGACGAAGGTGGCCCGGGTCTCGGTGCCCACGACGTTGGTGGCGGGCAGCCCGCCGACCTCGATGGTCACGTCGGAGAGCCGGTAGCCGTCGATGCGGGCGGCGGCCCCGCCGCGGGTGCCGGCCACGCGCGGCGACGGGCTGGCGGCGAAGGGCGCCACCTCTTCGACCACCAGCTGGGCTTGGACCACCCCGCCGCCGGGGCGGTCGGTCCGCACGGCGAAGAACCGGGCGCCGTTGGCGGAGAAGGCCAGGCCGCCCTCGGCCACCTGGAGCCCGGCGGTCGCGAGCGTCCGCTCGGCCACCGGATCGTCCTCGCCCGCCCGGTAGATCCAGAGGTCGATCTCGGTGGTGCTCGACCCCTGGTCGGCCACGGCGACGACGCCGCCCGGGACCTCGGTGTCGACCGTGGCCACGGCGTGCTCGTGCTGGCGATCGGGATACCGGTGCGCGGCGCGGGCCAGGCCGGGCAGGGCGAAGACCTCGACGCCGTCGGAGCCCGAGGCGGCCAGGACGGTGGTGCCGTCGGGGCTGGTGGCCAGGTCGCGGAGGAAGCCGTCGGTCGTCACCTCGGCGACCTTCGTCGGGACCGGCCCGCTGACGTCGAAGGTCGTGAGGGCGGCCGGGTTCAGGCCGGCATCGCCCATGATCAGGGTGTTGGGCGCCGCCGGGGACGCCTCCAGCTCGGCGATGGCCGACCCGGCCAGGCCGGGATACTCGACGACGACCCCGGTGGTGGGGTCGATGGCGAGCAGCGACCGGATGGCGGTCCCCACGGACCCGGTCGTCCAGACCCTGCCGCCGGCGTACGCCAGGCCCCACAGGTCCGTGGCCGGGGCCAACGACCACGTACCCGTGTGGGTGGCGTGAGCGGGCTGGATCCGGATCACGGTGCCGGCGCCACGGGCCAGGACGAACACGACTCCGTCGGCGGCGACGACCTCGCGGGCCTCGAGGACCCCGGACAGGCTGCCGACCGCCTCGCCCTTCGGGTCGCGGACCAGGACCTTGTCGTCACCGGCGATGAAGACCTTCCCCGTCCCGGGGTCGACCGCCACCGAGCGGGCCTCCGTCAACCCGAGCGGGAGCCCCGGGCTGCTGGCCGCCGCCGCCGGGCTCGGGGCGACCAGGGCCCCGATGACGGTGAGCAGCACCGCCAGGATCGTCAGGATCGCCGCACCTCGTCGTTGGCGCATCGCGCCCCCCTCTTCCGCCGGGCGAGGACCGGCCCCACCACGGACCAGACGGTACGACCGATCGTTCGAGACACGCAACCACCCTCTCCCGGACAGCGACGTCTACCGCGCGTGCAGCCCGCCGTACTCGTCGCTCCTGAAGATCTCCGTGGCGATCTCGGCCAGCGTCGTGCCGAGGCGCAGCCGGCGGGTGGCGTTGCTCAGCTCGACCTCGCTCGGGGCGCGGTCGAGCATCCAGACGTGGAGGAGGGTCACGTCGACGGTGCGGGCCCGGCGCGCCTGGTGCTCGGCGGACTGGGACACGAGGAGCACGACCCGGGCCCGGGACACGCCGCGACGCAGCTCCCCCTCCCAGTAGGCCTGGCCGGCGGCCTCGGCGCGGCGGGCGAGGATGTTGCCGTACACCTGGTCGACGAAGGCGGCGTCGGTCGCCCCGTCGTAGCGGATGCGGAACTCGGGCGAGGCGGCCATGGCCCGGCTGACCCACGAGAGGGTGCGGCCGCCGGCGACGGCGTCGGTCCAGTACTCCAGGCCGTCCCGGTCGGGGGTGCGACCGAGGGCGGCGTGGTACAGCCGCTGGATCGCCGGCCGGGGTCCCCGCGCCGCCGCCGTCCGGCTCAGGTCGGCGAACAGCGGGCCCGGGTCGTCATTCACGAACAGGGCGTCGTCGACCGCCTCGCGCTCGGAGACCGTCGCCGGACGACCGACCACGTCCTCGTACAGCCCGTCGGCCAGGTCGTAGGCGTCGGTGTACGGGTGCAGGAGGGCCACTCGCACCGTCGGCACCGGCCGGGACAGCACCCCGTACGGCATGTTCACCGCCACCCCCGTCGGGCCGAGCAGGCAGCACAGGTCGCCGCCCAGGAGCCGGACCTCGGTGCCGGTCTGCGCCACGGGGGTGAGGGTCTCGCCGCGGACGCGCACCGTCACCTCGCCGAGGCCCCGGCCCCGGATCGTGAGGCGCGCTCCGTCGGTGCCGATCGTGCGGGGCGCCACGGACGTGACGTCGGGGGCCAGGTCGAGGATCTGGAGCCGGGGCTCGCCGTCGTCGACGGTGGCGACGACGTACAGCAGGCGCTGGTCGGCGCTGAAGGCGAGGCCCCGCGAGGCGGCGGGCACGCCGAGACCGGGCAGGGTGCGGGCGCCCGCCGGCTCGCCGGCGAGGCTGACGGTCACCGTGCCGGTGCCCTCCTGGGCCGCCGTCGCGAGCAGACCGCCGTTCGTGCCGATGGCCGGTACGTGGCCGTCGACCGCGAGCGACCCGGTCGGCTCGAGGTCTCGCTCCCCGTAGGTCAGCACCGCGTCGTCGCCGGCGACGTACAGCGTCCCGAGGTAGTCGACGTGGGCGTCGCGCACCCGCTCCAGCGGCACCTCGGCCGTCGCCCGCACGACCGCGGCCCCGAGGCCGGGCTCGATGACCGTCGCCGTCGACGTCTCCGTTGCACCGGTCTCGATGGCCACCACCGTGACCCCGTCACCGGTCAGGACGTGCGGACCGAGGTCGAGACCGCCGATGCGGTCGGTGGCCACCCCGGTGGGCAGCTCGACCTGGACCAGGACGCGATCGTCCCCGCCCGCCACCAGCGCGGTCGTGTAGGCCGTCGACCCGACGACGAAGAGCCCGCTCATCCCGCTCCGGGGCGCCAACGACCAG
>DATHEV010000978.1:0-3829 GCA_035318405.1 Iamia sp. | reverse complement strand
TTGACGGCGTTGGTGCAGCCGACGATCAGCAGCACGGCCCACACGCACCACAGCACCGGGCCGAGGTCGAGGTCCTTGAAGTTGTCGAAGCGGGTGAACGACAGCGTGGTGTGGACGTCGGTGAGGACCACCGTGGCCACGGCGAAGCCGATGGCCACCGACAGCAGGCCGATGCTCTTGGCCGCCTTCGACAGGCCGAGGTTCCGCTCCTGGGACACCTTGATCCAGTCGTCGATGCCACCGACGATGCCGGCCCCGATCACGAGCAGGATCAGCAGGACGCCCGAGGTGGTGAACGACAGCCCGGGGCGGGTGTGGGCCACGGCGTAGCCGACGACCGCGCCGCCCACGATGGCGATGCCGCCCATCGTCGGGGTGCCGGCCTTGACCCGGTGGGCCTGGGGGACGTCCTCGTGGATCGGCTGGCCGATCCCCCGCTGGCGGAGCCACACGATCAGGAAGCGGGTGCCGACGAGCGACGTGGCCAGGGCCACCCCGGCGGACATCAGGAGGGCGATCACGAGGTCCCCCCGAGCAGGCGCCGGGCCACCTCGCGGTCGTCGAACGGGATCACCCGATCGCCGAGGTCCTGGGTGGTCTCGTGGCCCTTGCCGGCCAGCAGGACGGTGTCGCCCGGCGACGCCGCGGCGAGGGCTCGCTCGATGGCGACCTCCCGCTGCGGTTCGACGAGGAGGTCGGTGTCAGGGGGGATGCCGGCGCGCACAGCCTCGATGATCGCACCTGGGTCCTCGCTCCTCGGGTTATCCGACGTGAGGATGACCAGATCGGCGCCGGAGGCGGCCTCGCCCATGAGCGGGCGCTTGGTCGCGTCGCGGTCGCCGCCGCACCCGAACACGATGATGATGCGGCCCGATGCCACCTCGCGCAGGGTGGCGATCACCTGCTCCAGGCCGTCGGGCGTGTGGGCGTAGTCGACCACGACGGCGAAGGGCTGGCCGGCGTCGACCGGCTCCATCCGGCCCGGAACGGGCGGCGCCTCGGCCAGGCCGCGGGCGACGACGTCGGGGGCGAGACCGGCGGCCACGGCCACCTCGGCGGCCACGAGGGCGTTGCGCACGTTGAAGCGGCCGGCGAGCGGGACCGTGACGTCGAGGCCGCGCCACCGGAAGCGGCTGCCGGTGGGAGAGAGCTCGAGGTCCTCGACGTCGTCGAGGCCGATGCCGAGGGTCGGGACCTGGGCGCTGTCGCGCAGCAACCGACCGTGGGTGTCGTCGGTGCAGACGACGGCCCGGTCGGCCAGCTCGGGCGTGAACAGCCGGGCCTTGGCCGTGAAGTAGGCCTCCATGGTCTCGTGGTGGTCGAGGTGGTCCGGGCTCAGGTTGGTGAAGCCGGCCACGGCGACGCGGGTGCCGTCGATGCGGTGGAGGTCGAGGGCGTGGGACGACACCTCGATGGCCACGGCGCGGGCGCCGGACCGCACCGCCTCCGCCAGCTGGGCCTGGAGCTCGGGCGCCTCGGGCGTGGTGCGGGCCCCGGTCAGCGTCCCGATGGTGGCCGCCGGCCAACCGGCGGCGTCGAGGATCGACCCCAGCAGGGAGACCACGGTCGTCTTGCCGTTGGTGCCGGTGATGCCGAGGACGGCGAGCGACTCGGAGGGGTGGCCGGCCACGGCGGCGGCGACGGGGCCCATCGCCTGGCGGACCGACGGCACCCGCACCTCGGGCACCCCGAGACCCATCGGCCGCTCGCACAGGAGGGCGGCGGCACCGGCCGCCACCGCCGCGGGGGCGTGGTCGTGGCCGTCGGTGCGGGCCCCCGGCACGCAGCAGTAGAGGTCGCCCGGGCGGACGGCGCGCGAGTCGTGGGTCGTGCCGGTGACGACCACCTCGGGGTCGCCCACCACCTCGGCCGGCCCGGAGGCCGCGGCCGCCTCGGCCACGCCCGTGAGCGCCAGCCCCGAAAGCCCAGGCGGGTCCTCGCTCACCGGTGCCTCGCCAGGGGGTGGCGACGGCTCGCACCGAGGCCCACGAGGCACCGGTGATCGCCGACGGTTCCGCTCGCTCCACCGCCGGGGAGAGAGCTGTGCCGTCTGGTTCGCTCGCTGCGCTCGGTCTCCGGTGCCCCACCGGCTCGTTGCCGAGGCTCCGACCGAGGCGCGTGATGAGGCACCGGTGACCGCCGGCGGCTCCGCCGCCGAAGAGACGACCGCGCCGTCTGGCTCGCTCGCTGCGCTCGCTCGCTCACGGGCCGTCCCGTTCGGCGACGAGGGCATCGCCCGAGGCCTCGACGCCTTCGCCCTCGTCCTCCCCCGTGGGCAGGGGCGGGACCGGGGCGTCGTCGACGGCCTCGGCCGACTCGCTCATGTCGGGCACGTCGCTGATGTCGCCCCCGGCCGAGGGCGGGATGCCGAGACGACGGAGGGCGAAGCGGGCCAGGTCGGCGAAGGCGGGGGCGGAGACGTCGGCGGCGAAGATCGAACGGGAGGGGTCGGGCTCGTCGACGACGATGATGATCGAGAGGTCGGGGTTCTCGGCCGGGAGCAGCCCGGCGAACGTGGCGATGTAGTGCATCTGGCCGTTCTCGTCCTCGTAGTCGCCCCCCTGGGGCTTGCGGGCCGTGCCGGTCTTGCCGGCGACCGAGTACCCCGGGACCGCAGCCAGCTGCCCCGTCCCCCTCTCGACGACCTGGGCCATCATGGCCCGCACGGCGGCCGCCGTCTCGGGGGACACGACCCTCCTGTGCTCGCTCGACGGCACCGACTCGGCCTCGCCGTCGGGACCGGTGATGCCGCGCACCAGCCGGGGCGGCACGTAGGTGCCGTCGTTGGCCAGGACGTTGAAGGCCTGGAGCATCTGGAGGGCCGTGACGGCGACGCCCTGGCCGATCGGGATCGAGCCGATGGCGGTGCCCTGCTGGGCCCACTGCTCGGCCGGGAGCATGATGCCGGGCGACTCCGCCGGGAACCCGAGGCCGGTGTCGGTCCCGAAGCCGAAGCGACGCAGGAACTCGTCCATCCGGGCGCCGCCCAGCTGCTGGGCCAGCATGATCGTGCCCACGTTGGACGAGGTGGCCAGGATGTCGGTCACCGACCACTCGGTGGTCTCGTGGGGGTGCGAGTCGCTGAACCGGTGCCCGCCGAGCTCGATGCTGTCGGGCACCATCATGGTGGTGTCCGGCGTGACCAGCCCGGACTCGATGGCGGCGGCCACCGTGACCACCTTGTTGACCGAGCCCGGCTCGTAGACGTCGGTCACGGCGGTGTTGTTGGACGTCGGGGCGAAGGTCCCGTCGTCCTGCTCGGCCAGGTTGGCCAGGGCCAGGATCTCGCCCGTCGACGGCCGGCTGATGATGGCGGTGCCGCCCTTGGCGCCGGCCCCCTCGAGGGCCTCGCCGAGGACCCGCTCGGCCTCGTACTGGAGGACCTGGTCGATGGTCAGGTTGACGTCGGCTCCGGGGCGGGCGGGCTCGATGTCGCGTCGGGTGCCGGTGATGGTGCCGCCCCCGGCGGCCTTGGACCGTTCGAAGGTGACCTCGCCGGGCGTGCCGGTGAGGTCCTCGTCGAGCTGGCTCTCGAGGCCGGAGATGCCCGTGGCGCCGTCGTCGGAGACGGAGCCCACGATCGACCGGGCGAGGTCGTCCGAGGGGTTGACCCGCTCGAACTCCTGGAACATCCCGATCCCCTTCGGGACCAGGTCCAGCTCGCGCACCTCGGCCGCCACGTCGTCGGGGACCGTCCGGGCCAGCACCGAGAACCTCCCATCGCCCGTCATCAGGTCGACCAGCTCGTGGCGGGGCTGCTGGAGGATCGGGGCGAGCAGGTCTGCCATCTCGGCGGGGTCATCGATGATGCTCGGGTCGGCGAAGACGG
>DATHEV010000977.1:0-2426 GCA_035318405.1 Iamia sp. | reverse complement strand
AAGGCGGGCAGGGCGATGGTGAGGTCGGCCCGGGTGCGACCGCTCTCCTTGGCCCCCTCCTCCAGCGCCGGCAGGGTGACGTCGCGCAGGTAGTCGGGGGTGGTGAAGCCGTGGGCCAGCAGGCCGTCGGCCACCTCGCCGGCGACCTTGGTCATCAGCGGCCCGACGGCAGCCAGCATCACCTGCGGCGGGCCGTGGGGCGACGGCGGAGGGGTGAAGAACGGCGTCATCAGGGAGTGCGTGTAGAACTCGCCCTTGAAGGCCAGCTCGGCGCCGTCGTTCCAGGTGGCCCAGATGGCGTGCAGGGCCTGGATCATCTCCCGCATCCGGGCCGCCGGCCGGCTCCACTCCATCGAGAACCGCTTGGTGATGTGCGGCTTGATCTGGCTGCCGAGGCCGAGGATGAAGCGGCCGTCGGAGAAGCGCTGGAGGTCGTGGGCGCTCTGGGCCAGGGTCATGGGGTTGCGGGCGAAGGCGACCGCGATGTTGGTGCCGATCTCGATCCGCTCGCTGTGCTCGGCCGCCAGCAGCAGGGTCAGGAACGGGTCCTGGTTCGTCTCCGAGGCGAACACGCCGTCGAACCCGGCGGCCTCGGCCTGCTTCACGCCGTCGGCGATGCCCGTGAGGTCACCGCCGACGCCTCCGTCGACCTTCATGCCTGCTCCTCTTCGTTGGTGTCGGTGTCGCTATCGGTGTCGGTGGTCTCGCCGTCGATCACGTCGCCCGAGCCGTCGGCGTCGGCGTCGTCGGCGTCGAGCGCCAGCTTGTCGAGGCGGTGGCGCAGCTCGGCCACGGCCGCGACCAGCCGGGCCTCGGCGTCGCTGACGATGGCGCCGGTGATCCGGTCCTGCTCGTGGGCCCCGGTCAGGTCGGCGCGGAGGCGCTCGAGGTCGGCCGCGGTGGCGTCGGCCCGGAGGTCCAGGCGGGTGGCCTCGGCTCGCTGCTCGTCGTCGGCGGCCTCGGCCTGGTCGGCCCGGACGGCGCCGTCGTGGACCTTGTCGTTGGTGCGGTCGACCCGGTCGGAGAGGGCGGCCAGCCGCTCGGCCAGCTCGGCCACGGCGTCGGCCAGGGCGGTGGTGACCTCGTCGTGGTGGCGGTCGCGCCCGCCGAGGAGGCGGTCGACGACCTTGCCCACGGTGCCGGACGGGCTGGCGGGCGTGGTGGCCACAGCCTCCCGGGCCCGGTCGACGGCCTCGACGGGGCGCTGGGCGGCGGCGTCGGGACGGGGCGGGGTGCGCACGGTGTGGGTCGTGGCGGCACCGGTCACGGGGACCTCCTCGGGGAGGGGGCGGAGGGCGTCGGGGATGCTGGCCGTGTCGGCCTCGGGGCCGGCGGCCCAGGCGAGCAGGCCGGCGGCGTCGTCGCCGGGGACGGCGGGGAAGCGCTGCTGGAGGTCGGGGGCCTCCTGGCGGACGACGTCGAGGTAGGGCCCCACGCCGTCGGACGCCGTCGGGGTGCGCAGCCAGGCCTCCCAGGCCGCCCCGCCGTCGGCGGCGAAGGGGTTGGGCGGCACGGGCGTGCGACCGGTCGGGTCGGCCTCGGCGGCCAGGAGGGCGGTGCGGAACAGGAACCGGGCCCGGCGGTCGACCTCGACGCCGCGGGCGGTGCGCGACCAGTGGTAGCCGAGGGCCCGGTCGGCGTCGGCGTCGACCGAGCGGCGGCGGGCCAGCCACTCCCGGCACTGGCGGGCCACGGCGGGCAGGTCGGCCAGGGCGACGCGGGGCCGGTCCTCGGCGAAGGCGCTCAGCAGCCAGGGCCGGGCGTCGGTGAGGCCCGAGTAGTGGAAGCAGCGCACCGGCCGGTCGACCACGCACAGCCGGCCGTCGACCCACGCCGTGGGCCGCTCGTGCAGGTTCCAGTAGGCGAGGTCGTAGGTGGGGTCGCGCAGCACGTGGTGGTCGAACAGCACGGGGACGAAGTCGAGCCACCGCTGGTCGGCCAGCATCATCATGTCGGGACGGCCGAGGGCGTCGCGGCGCAGCCGCTCCTCCCACCAGTCGAGGAAGGGCCCGCTCGACCGGCGCACGGCGATGAGCCCGCCGTTGTACATGCCGGCGCCGAGCAGCCCCGGCTCGTCGGGCAGCCGGCCGTCGCGGGGCACGGGGTCGAGCACGTGGGGGACGAGGACGACGTCGTGCTCGGCGGCCGCGGCCACCAGCTCGTCCATGGGGTCGAGGACCTCGACGTCGCCGTCGACGTAGACCCCGATGTCCGCCTGCTCGAGCGTCCGCCGCAGGGCGAGGGGCTTGAGGGCGCAGGCGATCTCAAACGGGCTGTAGATGGCCGCCATGGCCAGCAGCTCGTCGACCGGGAGACCGAGGTCGGCCGGGGTGACCAGCTCGACGTCGCGGTGGGTCCAGGTGGCCGGCGGCATGTGGTCGCCGTCGACGACGAGGATCGTGAACCGGGCGCCGGGGTGGTGGTCG
>DATHEV010000976.1:0-3889 GCA_035318405.1 Iamia sp. | reverse complement strand
CCAGCGCTTCGCCCGCGAGGTCCTGCCCTGGTACGCCAGCGGCGCCATCCGCCCGGTGATCGACAGCCGCTACCCGCTCGACGCCATCGCCGAGGCCCACCGCCACATGGAGGCCAACGCCAACGTCGGCAAGATCCTCGTCGACATCGGCGACTGAGGCGGCTCGCTCGCGCCAGGGTCGGTGCCACGTTCGCGTCCCGACGGCAATCCATGGCGTGCTATGACGGACGGCCTCAGGTGTCGGACGGTCGCAGGAGGCCACCATGATCGCCTCGGTGTCCATCCGTCTCTCGACGGCGCTCGTGCTCTGCCTGGCCGTCTTCGCCCTCGCCCCGGCGCCGCCGGCGTCGGCGACCCCGTACGGCGGTCAGCTCTCGAGTGGGATCATCGACCTCGGCCCGATGGACTTCGACCTCGCCCCCGCCTTCGCGTCCAACCCGTGCCAGTTCGGGCCGATGCCGCTCCCGTCGGTGTCCATGGACTTCAACGCCCTCAGCTGGACGAACTCGGAGACCGAGGTCCTCGGCGCCTCGTTCCCCACCCGCTACCTGTGGGACCCGTTCACCAGCTTGTGGAACCGGGTCCAGATCAGTGCCGTGGTCAGCGGGGCTGGCCCCGTGGACGGCCACGTCGACGGCGCCTGGGATGTCGTGCAGTCGGTCACGCTCCGCATCCGGACCTACGTCCTCAGCGGGCCGTTCGATTGCACCGGCACCCTGGACTGTGACAACGAGTACGCGTTCTTCGACCTGACCGGTTGGTGGGACAAGGATCCTGCGTACGGCTGGCTCGGGATGCCCTCCGGTTCGATGATCCAGATGTCGGGCATCGGCTACCGGATCAGTGGGTCGGTCTGCTTCGCCTACGCCATGCCGGTGCGCGACCTCAGGATCGACTTCCCCTGACGCTCGCTACAGCTCTTTGAGCATGCAGACCCTCGTGGCGGGGTCGAGGCCGTGGGCGGCCTCGTCGGAGACGACGGTCATGAGACCGGGACCGACCTCGTCGGGCGCCAGCACGCGGTAGCCGAGGTGCTCGTAGAGGGGGGCGTTCCAGGGCACGTCGCGGAACGTCGTGAGGGTGACGCCCTGGCGCCCGTCGGCCCGGGCCCAGTCCTCGACCCACGCCATCAGGGCGCGGCCCAGGCCCTGGCCCTGGTGGTCGGGGTCGACCGAGACCTGCTCGACGTGGGCATGGGCGTCGACCCGGTCGACCACGACGTAGCCGAGGGGGACGTCGTCGTCGCCGACCACGACGGCGCTGCGGCCGTCGGCGGCGTGGCCCCGCAGCACGTCGAGGGCCAGCGGCTCGTCGTCGGCCACCGCCGCCAGACCGACGTCGGCGAACGCCCGCCCGGCGCGCCGCTCGATGTCCTGGAGGGCGGGGGCGTCGGCCGCCGTCGCCGGTCGCACCCGCACCTCGGCCATCAGGCCTCGACGGGGGGTCGGTCCGGCAGCTTCCAGTCGGCCGGGTCGATCGGCGCCACGGCCGAGTCCCGCCGCTTCCGGGCCCGGCGGCTGACGCCGGGCTCCGGGATCCCGAAGCGCAGCCCGATGGCGATCAGGAAGCCGGCGACCATGCCGCCGACGTGGGCCTGCCACGCCACCGCGGTGTCGTCGGGGGTGACCAGCTGGCTGACCAGGTAGGGGCCGAGGAGCGCCCACGCCGGCAGGGTGACGGCGATCAGCGGCACCGGCGCCACCAGCGAGAGGATCCGCCGCCGGGGCCCGATCAGCAGGAAGGCGCCCATGGCGGCCGACACCGCCCCCGACGCCCCGATCAGGGGCGCGGCCGAGCCGGTGTTGAAGGCCACGAACGTCAGCGTGCCGAGGATGCCGCCGACCAGGTAGAGACCGAGGAAGGGCCCGGGCCCGAAGCGGTCCTCGACGGCGGCGCCGAAGATCCACAGGAACAGCATGTTCACGCCCAGGTGGGCCAGGCTGCCGTGGAGGAACATGGCGGTGAGCAGCGACAGCGGCACCGGCTTGCGGTCGATGATCGGGCGGTCGGCGTCCTCGGTGCAGTCGGCGCCGTCGCTGCGCGACTCGAGCGCCGTGATCTCGCACGGCACCGCCCCCCAGGCGGAGTAGTGCTCGCTGAGGTCCCGCTCGTCGGCAGTCGAGAGCGATCCGCTGTCGGCCTCGCCCCGCTGGAGGCTGGGCGGCTGGAGCAGGAGGAAGACGGCGACGTTGAGGCCGATCAGGGCCAGGACGCTCCAGGGGATGGTGCGCCGGGGGCTGTCGTCGCGCAGGGGGAGGGCCATCAGCCGGCCCCGCCCGGGACCTCGACGACGACGGTGCCGGCGACCAGGTCGTGGGGGCCCCGCCCGGTGGGCGAGAGCTGCACCCAGATGGCCAGGGCGACGAGCAGCGGCGGGAAGAGCCAGAAGACGGCGAGGGTGACCGCCCGCGCCAGCGCCGGGCCTCGACCGGGCGCCTCGCCGGTGGCCTCGTCGAGGACGGCCAAGCCCTCGCGCCGGTGGCCCGACGTGCCGCCGTCGCGGCCGATGCGGGCGGCCTCGTCGATGACGAAGAGCACGGCGAAACCGACGGCCAGGGCGATGGCGACCGGCATGGCGTCGAAGGTCCACGCCACGGTGACGGCGACGAGGGCCACCACCAGCAGGGGGGAGTCGTCGAGCCGGGCGGCGCGCGCCCGGCGGCGGGACTCGATGGTGGCGACCCGGCCCCACGCGGTGTGGACGCGGGGCCGGGTGGCCTCGTCCTCGGCGTCGATGTCGGCCCGGGTCACGACCGCGGGGGCCTCGAAGGGCACCACGATGGTGCCGGCGATGCGGTCGGCCACGCCCCGGCGGGACGGGAAGGTGATGATGCTGAGGACGTAGCCGCCGGCGATGGCGAGGACCAGGCCACCGACGGCGAAGCCGGCGACGCTGCTCACCATCACCAGGAGGGCGGGACCGACCACGATCACGCTCAGGCTGCCGATGGTGGTGACCAGCCCACGGGTCCAGGCGGTGGTCTGGTCGACCTGCGGCCGGTCGAGCTCGGCCACCCGCAGCCCGGTGGCCAGCTTGCCCGGGGTCGCCCCGAGCTGGATGACGAACAGGGCCTCGAACGCGGTCATGGCGGCCACCCCCAGGAGCAGGTAGGCCACCAGCCGCGGGTCGGGGACGAACAGCCCGAGGATGAAGAGGATCAGCAGGCTCAGGGCGATGTCGATGGCCCGCGCCCAGACCCGGCGGCCCAGGGGCGCCACCAGCGGGACCGGTTCGGGCCGCAGCCACCCGGAGGGTGGGGACCAGGGGGAGCCCAGGGGAGCGGTCAGCGGTCCTCGATGGACACGTAGCCGCGCTCGGGCGCACCCGTGTAGAGCTGGCGGGGGCGGGCGATCTTCTGGTCCTGCTCCCGGAGCTCCTTCCAGTGGGCCAGCCAGCCCGCCATGCGGGGGATGGCGAACAGCACCGTGAACATCTCGGTGGGAAAGCCCATCGCCTGGTAGATCAGGCCCGAGTAGAAGTCGACGTTCGGGTACAGCTTCCGGCTCTTGAAGTAGTCGTCGTTGAGGGCGACCTCCTCGAGCTTGAGGGCGATGTCGAGCAGCGGGTTCTTGCCGGTGATGGCGAACACCTCGTCGGCGGTCTGCTTGATGATCCGGGCCCGGGGGTCGTAGTTCTTGTACACCCGGTGGCCGAAGCCCTGGAGCTTGCCCTTGCCCTGCTTCACGTCGGCGACGAAGGCCTCGACGTTCTCGATCGAGCCGATCTCGTTGAGCATCTTCAACACGGCCTCGTTGGCGCCACCGTGGCGGGGGCCGTAGAGGGCGGCGGCGGCACCGGCGGAGGCGGAGTAGGGGTCGGTGTTCGACGACCCGATCATCCGCATGGTGGCCGTGCCGCAGTTGAGCTCGTGGTCGGCGTGGACGATGA
>DATHEV010000975.1:0-5957 GCA_035318405.1 Iamia sp. | reverse complement strand
GGCGCGGCCACCCGACGACAGCGGCCGGAGATGTCGCATCACCCCCGCCCGCACCTGGCGCCGCCCGCTCGAACCCGTCGACCGGAGACCTACGATCGACCGGTGACCCCTGCCGTCGTCCACGGGCTGCCGCTGAAGGCCTTCGAGCGCCTGGGCCCGGCCGACCTCGCGGTGGTCGAGGCGGGCGACCCGACGGCGCCGGCCGTGGTGCTCCTCCACGGCTTCCCCACCCACAGCGTGCTGTGGCGCCGGGTCATCCGCCGGCTGGGTGACGACCTCCACGCCCTCGCCCCCGACCTGCTGGGCCTGGGCGACACGGTGGTGTCGCCCTACGAGGACTTCGGCGCCCCCATGCAGGCCGACCTGCTGCTCGACTGGCTCGACAAGCGGGGCATCGAGCAGGCCGTGCTGGTGGGGCACGAGCAGGGCGGCGCGGTGGCCCAGCAGATCGTGGCCAACCACCCGGAGCGGGTCGCCGGCCTGGTGCTCGTGGCCACGGTGGCGTACGACAACTGGCCCATCGCCCTCGCCGCCCAGGTGATGCGGCTGGCCCGCACCCCCGGGGCCGACGTCCTGGCCTACGCCCTCGACCTGCCCCGCCGGGTCGGCGCCAACGACCTCATCGGGTTCGGCCGGGCCGTGTACGACGCCCAGAGCCTCGACCCCGACGTGGTCGACGAGTACCTCCGCCCGCTGCTCACCGCCGAGGGGCGCGAGCGGGCCCGCCGCTTCCTCCTGGCCGGCGACGACCGGGTCACGCTCGAGTGCATCCCCGGCCTCCGGGCCTACACCGGACCCGCCGCCGTGGTCTGGGGGGCCGACGACGCCTTCCTGTCCCCGTCGTGGGGCGCCCGCCTCGTCGACGACCTGGCCGGCGCCGCGGCCCTCACCCTCGTGCCGTTCTGCGGCCATCTCGTCCCCGAGGAGGCCCCGGACGCGGTGGCCGACGCCGTGCGCGACGTCGTGGCCCGTGGCTAGCAAGACCCACTACGAGACCCTCGGCATCCCGACCGGGGCCGATCCGGCCGAGATCCGCCGGGCCTACGTCGCCCTCGCCCGCCGCTTCCACCCCGACGCCCACGCCGACCGCAGCCCGGCCGAGCAGGCCCACGCCGACCGGCGCATGCGCGACGTCAACGAGGCCTGGTCGGCCCTGTCGGACCCGGCCCGGCGCCGGGCCTACGACCACACCCTGGCCCGGGGCCGCCCGGCCGAGGAGCCGCGCCCCCGACCCTCCGGCCGCCCGTGGACCCCGAGGTCCGACGACGACGCCTGGATGCGGGACTTCGGCTCGTGGCGGGACGAGACCGACCTCCTGCCGCCCGACCCGCCCGGACCCCGGCGCCCGGTCCGGCTGCTGCCGGCCGCCATCCTCGTGGCCGCCGCGCTGGTGGGGATCTTCGGCCTCGTCCTCTCGTCCCGACCGGTCCTCGCCGTGGCCTTCATGTTGGCGGGCATGTCCCTCGCCCTGTGGATCTGGCTGCCGCTGGTCGAGCTGGCGAGGAGCCGGTCCGCCGACCCCGACCGGTAGAACAGGGCCCATGGCCACGTACCTCGACCGCATCATCGACGCCCATCGCGAGGCGGCCGCCGCCGACGGCCGGCGCCGGGGTGCGATCGAGGAGGCGGCCGAGAAGGCCATGTCCGACGGCCCCACCCGTGGCCTGCGGGCCGCCCTCGCCGCCGACCACGCCGCCGGGAACCTGGCCGTGATCGCCGAGATCAAGCGGAGGTCGCCCTCCAAGGGCGATCTCGCGCCCGACCTGGTGGCCGGGCGGGTGGCCGAGGCCTACGGCGAGGGCGGGGCCGCCGCCCTCTCGGTGCTCACCGATCTCGACTTCTTCGGCGGCTCGCCCGCCGACCTGCGCGAGGCCCGGGGCGCCGTCGAGGTGCCGGTGCTGCGCAAGGACTTCACCGTCGTCGAGGCCGACGTCTTCGACGCCCGGGCCATGGGGGCCGATGCCGTCCTGCTGATCGTGGCCGCCCTCGACGACGCCGAGCTGGCCGACTTCCGGGCCCTCGGCGCCGAGCTGGGCCTCGACGTCCTGGTCGAGGCGCACGACGAGCGCGAGGTCGAGCGGGCCCTCGAAGCCGGGGCCGACCTCATCGGCGTCAACCAGCGCGACCTCCTCACCTTCGAGGTCGACACCGCCCGAGCCGAGCGCGTCGCCCCCGAGATCCCCGAAGGCGTCGTGCGCGTCGCCGAGTCCGGCGTGAGGGACGCTGCCGACGCCCGCCGCCTGTCCGACGCCGGCTACCACGCCGTCCTGGTCGGCGAGTCCGTCGTCACCGACGAGGACCACACCGCCGCGGTCCGTGCCCTGCGGGCCGCTCGCCACGACCCCGAGGGCTGATCCTCACCGGAACGGTGCGGGGATCGGCGGGGGGTGGCCCCTACGATCCCCTGCGTGTTCGTGAAGATCTGCGGGATCACCAGCGAGGAGGATGCGCTGCTGGCGGTGGCCATGGACGCGGATGCGGTGGGGTTCATCTTCGCCCCGTCGACGCGGCAGATCGCACCGAGCGTGGCGCGGGACATCGCCAAGCGGCTGCCGCCCGAGGCGCTGACCGTCGGCGTGTTCAAGGACGAGGCGCCCGAGCGGGTCGTGTCGATCGTCAACGAGGCCGGGCTCCGCGGGGCCCAGCTCAGCGGGCGCGAGTCGGTCGAGGCCACCCGCTACGTGGCGGCGCGGGTCCCCTTCGTCATCAAGGCCTTCCGGGCCGACGACCCCGTCCTGGCCCGGGCCGACGAGTACGGCGCCAAGATCGTGATGCTCGACGGCGCCCAGCCCGGCAGTGGTGAGACGTGGGACTGGGACCTGGCCCAGGCCGTCCCGCCCGGGCTCCGGGTCCTCCTCGCCGGCGGGCTGACGCCCGAGAACGTGGCCGACGCCGTGCAGGCCGTCCGCCCGTGGGGCGTCGACGTCGCCTCCGGCGTCGAGCGCACCGGTGCGGCCGTCGGCGGTCGCAAGGACCCCCGCAAGGTCCGCCTCTTCGTGGCCAACGCCCGGGCCGCCGCCCCCGAACCGGAGCCCGGCCCCGACGCTGCCCCCTACGACTGGATCGACGACACGTGACCCCGACCGACGCACCCCCCGCAGAGAGCCACATGGGGGAGCCCGACAGCACCGGGCGCTTCGGGCGCTTCGGCGGGCGCTTCGTCCCCGAGACCCTGATCCCGGCCCTCGCCCAGCTCGAGCAGGGGTTCCGCGACGCCTGGGCCGACCCGGCGTTCCGGGCCCGGCTCGACGGCCTGCTCAAGGACTACGCCGGCCGCCCGTCGCCCCTCACCGAGTGCGAGAACCTCTCCGAGCGGCTCGGTCTCCGGCTCCTCCTCAAGCGCGAGGACCTGAACCACACCGGCTCGCACAAGATCAACAACGTCCTGGGCCAGGCCCTCCTCGCCCAGCGGATGGGCAAGAGCCGGGTCATCGCCGAGACCGGCGCCGGCCAGCACGGTGTCGCCACCGCCACCGCCGCCGCCCTGCTCGACCAGGAGTGCGTCGTCTACATGGGCGAGGTCGACATGGAGCGCCAGGCGCTCAACGTCTTCCGGATGCGCCTCCTCGGGGCCGAGGTCCGACCGGCCCTCACCGGCAGCCGCACCCTCAAGGACGCCGTCAACGAGGCCATGCGGGACTGGGTCGCCAGCGTCGAGACCACGCACTACTGCCTCGGCTCGGTCATGGGGCCGCACCCGTACCCGTGGATGGTGCGCGAGCTGCACCGGGTCCTGGGCGACGAGGCCCGCGAGCAGACCCGGGCCCTCACCGGCGCCGACCCCGACGTGGCCGTGGCCTGCGTGGGCGGTGGGTCCAACGCCGCCGGGCTCTTCGTGGGCTTCGCCGACACGCCCACCCGGCTGGTCGGGGCCGAGCCCGCCGGCGGCGCCGCCGTGGGCCGGGGCGTGCCCGGCGTCGTCCACGGCTCGAAGTCGTTCCTGATGCAGGACGAGTGGGGCCAGGTCCTGGAGGCGAAGTCGATCTCGGCCGGCCTCGACTACCCCGGCATCGGCCCCGAGCACGCCCACCTGGCCGACACCGGCCGGGCCGAGTACTTCCCGGTCAGCGACGAGGAGGTCGTCGACGCCTTCGTCACCCTCAGCCGCAGCGAGGGCATCATCCCGGCCCTGGAGTCGGCCCACGCCCTGGCCTGGGTCATCCGCGAGCGGGAGTCGCTGAAGGGCCAGACGGTCGTGCTCTGCCTGTCCGGCCGGGGCGACAAGGACGTCGAGCAGGTGTCCAAGCTCCTCGGCCCCAACGCCGGATCCGACCGAGGGCTGCAATGAAGGCGCCAAGAGGCTTCCTCGAGTCGCACCTGCGGGCGCGACGGGACGCCGGAGCCAAGCTCCTCGTGCCCTACATCACCGGGGGCATCGACCCTCGCTGGATCGATCTGGTCCGCTCGGCCGCCGACGCCGGGGCCGATGCCATCGAGATCGGCATCCCCTTCAGCGACCCGGTGATGGACGGCCCCACCATCCAGGCCGCGTCCGAGCAGGCCATCGCCCGGGGCGCCACGCCGGGGTCGATCCTCGACGACGTCAGCCGGGCCGACGTCGACATCCCCCTCGTCGTGATGACGTACTTCAACATCGGCTTCAAGATGGGCGTCGAGCGCTTCGCCGCCGAGGCCCGGTCCGCCGGCATCTCGGGGATGATCCTCCCCGACGTGCCCCTCGAGGAGATGCCCGAGTGGGACCCGGCCGCCCAGGCCGCCGGCCTGGAGACGGTGATGCTCGCCAGCCCGCTCACCCCCGAGGACCGGCTGCCCCTCCTCACCGGGCGGGCCCAGGGCTTCGTCTACGGCGTGAACCTCCTCGGCGTGACGGGGGAGCGGGCCACCATCGGCGCCATGGCCGCCGCCCTCGGCGCCCGGATCAAGGCCGTCACCGACGTGCCCGCCATCATGGGCTTCGGCATCTCGACCCCCGCCCAGGCCGCCGACGTGGCCGCCCACGCCGACGGGGTCGTCGTCGGCTCCGCCCTGATGCGCCGGGTCCTCGACGGCGAGGGCCCCCTGCGGTTGGGCCAGGCCATCGCCGAGCTCCGCACCGCCCTCGACGCCGGCTGATCGACGTGCTCGACGAGCTCCCGCGGGTCGACCTGTCGGCGGGGGAGGACGAGGTCGCGCACCGGATCGACGCCGCCTGCCGGGAGGTGGGGTTCTTCACCGTCGTCGGGCACGGGGTCGACCCCGACCTCCAGGTCCGGATGGACGCCGCCGCCCGGGCGTTCTTCGCCCGGCCGGAGGAGGAGAAGGCGGAGCTGGCCATGGCCCACGGCGGCCGGGCGTGGCGGGGCTGGTTCCCGCTCCACGGCGAGCTGACCTCGGGCGTGCCCGACCACAAGGAGGGCATCTACTTCGGGCGGGAGCTGCCGGCCGACGATCCCCGCGTCGTCGCCGGGCGGCCCCTGCACGGCCCCAACCTGTGGCCCTCCGACGACCTGCGTGACGCCGTCACCGCCTGGATGGACGCCATGACCGGGCTCGGCCACGCCCTGGCGCGGGCGATCGGCACCGGGCTGGGCCTCGGTGGCGGCTGGTTCGACCGCCACGTCACGGCCGATCCCACCGTGCTGTTCCGCATCTTCCGCTACCCGCCGGTGCCGCCGTCGGACCCGGGCTGGGGCGTGGCCGAGCACACCGACTACGGCCTGCTCACCCTGCTGGCTCAGGACGACCACGGTGGGCTCGAGGTGCGCGGGCCCGACGGCTGGATCGGCGTCCCGCCCGATCCCGGTGTCCTGGTGGTGAACCTCGGCGACATGCTCGACCGCATGACCGAGGGCCGCTACCGATCGACGGCGCATCGGGTCGTGCCCACCAGCGGCGACCGCGACCGGCTCAGCTTCCCCTTCTTCTTCGACCCGTCCTGGGACGCCGAGGTCCGGCCCCTGCCCCTCGGTGGCGAGGTCCCGCCCGACGACGCTGCCACCCGCTGGGACGGCACCAGC
>DATHEV010000974.1:0-3524 GCA_035318405.1 Iamia sp. | reverse complement strand
ACGCCGTCACCATGAAGCGCGGCCTGGTCGAGTCGGCCGCCAGCGGCTCCATGGCCGCCCGCATGGTCGTCTTCGACCTCATCCACGCCCGGCAACCTGCCTCGGCCTGAGCTCGGTAGTTGACGAGATTACGGAGATATGTGTAATCTCGTCAACATGGATCACGGAGACGCGCTGGCCTACGCCGACCAGTTCGGCCGCTTCTTCGCCAAGCAGTACGGGCTGCCACCGATGGCCGGCCGGGTGTTCGGCTACCTGCTGATCTGCGACCCGCCCGAGCGCACCGCGGCCCAGCTGAGCGAGGAGCTGAAGGCCAGCCGCACGGCGATCGGCACCGCCGTCGAGGCGCTCGAGCGATCGGGGAGCCTGGTCCAGCGGCAGCGGGCGGCGGGCGAGCGGGCCGACCGCATCTTCGTCGGCCCCGACATGTGGGACCGCAGCCTCGAATCACCCGAGGAGTACGCCGCCATCGCCGAGCTGGCCCGCGCCGGGCTCCGCCTCCTGGGCGACGACGCCCCGCTCGACCACAGACGGCGGCTGCTGGAGGCCGAGGCCTTCAGCGAGTTCCTCGTCGAGTACACGATCGCCATGGCCGGCAAGTGGCGCGAGCACCGCGCCCGACTCGTCGCCGAGGGCCGTCTGCCCGAACGACCCACCTAGCCCCCTCCACCGATCAGGAGATCACCATGACCGCACCCCCTGCTTCGACGCGCCCCGACGGCGACGTCGCCATCCACGCCGAGGACGTCCGCCAGACCTTTGGCGACGTCATCGCCCTCGACGGGCTCGACCTCGCCGTTCCGACCGGCACGGTCTTCGGCCTGCTCGGACCCAACGGCGCCGGCAAGACGACCCTCGTCCGGATCCTCGCCACCCTGCTCCGCCCGACGTCGGGCCGGGCGAGCGTGCTGGGCCACGACGTCGTCGACGCGCCGCTGCCCGTCCGCCGCCGGATCGGCCTGGCCGGCCAGCTCGCCTCGGTGGACGAGGAGCTGACCGGTCGGGAGAACCTCGAGATGGTCGGCCAGCTCTACCGGCTGTCGCCGGCGCAGGCCCGCCTGCGGTCCGACGAGGTGCTCGAGCGGTTCTCGCTCCAGGACGCGGCCGACCGCCGGGTCGCCACCTACTCCGGCGGGATGCGGCGCCGGCTGGACCTGGGCGCCAGCCTCACCGGCCGCCCACCCGTCCTGCTGCTCGACGAGCCGACCACCGGGCTCGATCCCCGCACCCGCCAGGAGCTGTGGGACGAGGTCGACGAGCTGCGCCGCGAGGGCACCACGGTGCTCCTCACCACCCAGTACCTGGAGGAGGCCGACCGGCTGGCCCAGCGCATCGCCGTGGTCGACCACGGGCGGGTGGCGGCCGAGGGCACCGCGGCCGAGCTCAAGGCCACCATCGGCCAGGACGTCCTCGTCGTGCGCCTCGCCCAGTCCGAGCACACCGCCGCCGCGGCCGACGCCCTGGCCCCGCTCGGCTCGACCGAGCCCGTGGTCGACGGTGCGGCCGGCGAGGTGCGCCTGCCCGTCGCCGACCCCGCCATCTCGGCCGACGCCGTCCGCGCCCTCGACGCCCTCGGCCTCCGCATCGCGTCGATCGAGCTCCAGCGCCCGAGCCTCGACGACGTCTTCCTCAGCCTCACCGGCCGCCTCCCCGACGCACCGGCCGCCACCGACCCCGAAGTGGACCCGTCATGACCACCACCCTCGAAGCCCCCGCCCTCGACACCGCTGACCTCGCTCCCGGCGAGCGGTCCCGTCTCACCCTGGGCGAGACCGTCACCGACAGCCGGGTGATGGCCCACCGCCAGCTGCGCAAGATCCTGCGGCGCCCGACGTACGCCATCTTCGCCCTCGTCCAGCCGGTGATGTTCCTGCTGCTGTTCCGCTACGTGTTCGGCGGCGCCATCAACACCGGCGGCACCGACTACGTCGACTTCCTGATGCCGGGGATCATGGTGCAGTCGGCCGTGTTCGGCGCCCTGATGACGGGCATGGGCCTGGCCGAGGACATCGGCGCCGGCGTGGTCGACCGGCTGCGCTCGCTCCCGATGGCCCGCTCGGCCGTGATGCTCGGGCGCACCGCGGCCGACATGGTCATGAACACCGCCACCCTGCTGGTGATGTTCGTGGCCGGTCTGGCCGTCGGCTTCCGGCCGCACGGCAGCGTTCTCGACCTGGTCCTGGCCCTGCTGCTGGTGCTCGGCTTCGCCTACACCTTCTCGTGGATCAGCGGGTTCATCGGCCTGGCCCTGCGCGACATCGAGACCGTGTCGTCGGCCGGGCTGATCTGGGTCTTCCCGCTCACCATGCTGTCGTCGGCCTTCGTGCCGGCCGACTCGATGCCGGGCCCGGTCGGCGCCTTCGCCGACGTCAACCCCATCACCCTCGCCGTCGACGCCACCCGCGCCCTGACCCTCGGCCAGGGCGACGCCCTCGGTCCCGCCCTCGGCACCATCGCCTGGCTGGTCGCCCTGCTCGCCGTCTTCGTCCCCCTCGCCACCAGAGCGTTCAAGCGGGCCTAGCGAGCGAACACCTCCGCCAGCTCCACCACCCACCCCGGCACCAACGGCGTGGCGACGGTCTCGGTGTGGATGGAGGTGGTCCCGTCAGCCCGGTGGACAGTGAGGCGGTCCGCCTCGCCGTCGATGATCCACACCTCCTGCACCCCGGACTCCAGGTAGCCCCGGCGCTTTCGCCCGAGGTCGTGGTGTCGGGTCGAGGGGGATAGCACCTCGATCACCAGCGGCGGGACGAGCGAGAGGATGTGATCGCCGTCGTCCAGAACGGACCCGTCGGGCACCCAGAACAGGTCGGGGACGAAGACGTTGTGGTCGTCGACCCGCATGTCCTGGGGGAGGATCAGCTCCCCGATCGCCCCCTCGCACCGCCAGTGGGCGAGCAGCAGGTGCTGAACGATCTTCTGGTGACGCAGCTTGGGGCTGTGCATCGGGACCACGAGCTCTCCGTCGATCAGCTGAGCGAACGGCAGCTCGATGTGGGCGGCGAAGAACTCGTCGGCCGTCATCTTGTCCCGGGCTGCGGGGGGCATGGCGGGCACAGTACCCCGTCGTGTCTGAGAAGACACGAGATGCCGTGGAACACCTCAGAGGTGTGGGGCGACCGTCGTGGCGTCGTGGTTGGTGGCCAGGGACTCGCCGTCGGGGGACATCAGGACGAGGTCGAGGGTGAGCGGGCCGGGGGCATCGGGCACGACCAGCTGGATCGTCGTGACCCGGACGCAGGCGTCGGCCCCGACGGCGCCGCCGGCCCGCCACGTGTGCTCGCCGCCGGGCCAGCGCGCCACCACCGTGGCCGTCACCCCGTCGAGCGGCGTGCGGAGATCGCTCACCACGTGGACGTCGAGCGCCAGGGCGTCACCGGGCTGGACGGTCGCGGGGAGCTGGTCGGCCACGACGATCACCGGCCGGCAGGCGGCCCGGAGCGCGTCCCACGCCGGTGTCGCCACCCGGGCGTGGTCGAGCAGGGCGGAGCTCACCGCCGGCTGGGGATCGGCCAGCGTGTGGA
>DATHEV010000973.1:0-2394 GCA_035318405.1 Iamia sp. | reverse complement strand
CTGAGTTGGCCGTAGGTTCCGTCAAGGGGTTGGTGGTGCGTGGCGGGTCTTGCCTCTGGCGGGGAGGCCGTGTGTGGGGGTCGCCGGGTCCGGTGGCGTCGGGTCGGTCCGTGGGCTCACGCTGATCATGCGGCCTGCGTCGTGTGATGCGGCCAGTTGGCTCGTTCGAGCTCCGTGGTTGGGTGGGAGGCCGGGCACCAAACTCAGTTCGACGTCGCCCGAGGTGGGGTGCGTCATCGTCAGTGCGGTGTCTGCCGGCCTCCCTGACCGTGGCCTCCGGCGTGGTGGCGCCGTCGGGAGATGCTGGTTGTTAGGCGGCCCAGTGGCTTGGGTCCCAGGGTCGTTGGTCGCGGACCATGGCGTAGGCGATCTTGTTGGCGCGGTGGGCCATGGCGATGGTGATGATGGCGCCGGGCTTGCCTCGCGAGCGCATCGCCGCGGCGTAGGTCTTCGAGGCTGGGTCTTGATGCCAGAGGCCCATGCCGAGATCGACCAGGGCGACGCGCAAGGGCACCGATCCTTCGCGGGTGATGGCGCCGTCGCGTCGTTTGCCAGCGGACTCGTAGAGGCGTGGCGTGAGTCCGGCGGCGCGGTAGAGCTGGCGATGCGACGGCCAGCGCGAGGGCTCGCCAACCGCCGCGCCGTAGGACGCCACGCGCACCGGTCCCCAGCCCGGAGCGGTGCGCAACACCTCGAATGGCGTGGAGGGCAAGACGGTCTCGATGGCGGTCTCGGCTTCGGTGATCTGGGCTTCGATGTCGGTGAGCATGCGCAGGTCCGCAGCGAGGATCGTGCGGGCGATCTCGGCGCCGTGGACGGGCAGGCAGTGGCGTGCTGCGGCGACGATCCGCTCGGCCAGCGGCCTGGTCATGCGCACGCCTCGGTGCGCGGCGAAGGTGCGTAGCCGTGTCGGTCCGAGGTAGGCGACCCGCTCAGGATCGGGGAGCTCGGTGATGATCAGCCGGCCAGCCTTGGACAACACCACCGACCACATCTCCGCGCCGAGCCCCGGGAAGCACCGGTCGACCTGGGTCGTGAGCTGCTGGATCATGCGACGGCGGGCCAGGGACCGGCGCCGCCGATGCGCGGCCCAGGCCTCGAGCTCGCGGATCGGGTCGATCGTCGCCGGAGCCTCGTGACCGGCGCCGACCAGCAGCAGATCACGGATCGCGAGCAGATCGATCTTGTCGGTCTTCACGCCCCGCTGCCCGTTGGCCTTGCGCTGCATCGCCACGTGCCCCGGGTTCAAGATCCGCAGCTCCCAGTCATCGGGCAACACCCCGGGCCCAGCCATCGGAAGGTGGTAGTGCCCTGCTGCTTCGAGCCCGACCCGCACGAGCTGCGTCGACGCAGGGACCACGGCTCGGACCCTCGAGACGAGCTCGGCGACCCCGACCCGGTTGAGACCGAACTCGAACGTCCTTGCTAGCTCGCGGCCGGTGAAGTCCGACACCGACGCTGCTGCGGTGTGCTTGCCGACATCGATCGGAACCGCGATCAGATCCTCGAGCACCACACCCGAAGACCGCGACGTAACCCGCGTCGAAGAAGCCAACATGGAGACACCTCCAGAGGTGCCGGGAGGCCCGGCGTTGCTGCGCCTGGACCCGCATGGATATGGACGGGTCCCCTTCTGGCACCTCTGGAACCCGAAGGCAAGAACCCTCAGGAACTCATATCAGCGTCAGGCCAGGGCGCGAGCGAGGCGGGTGGCGCCCTCGGCGAGGGTCGGGGGGTCGAGGGTGGCGAAGGACAGGCGGAGGGCGCTCGACCCGCGGCCGTCGACGTGGAACACCGAGCCGGGGACGAAGGCGACGCCCTGCTCGACCGCCCGGGGCAGCAGGGCATCGGTGTCGACGCCGTCGAGGGCGACCCAGAGGAACATGCCGCCGGCCGGCTCGGCGAAGGTGGCCCGGTCGCCCAGCTCGACGCGGAGGGCGGCGGCCAGGGCACCGGCCCGCTGCTGGTACACGGGCACGAGACCGGCGACGTGGCGGTCGAACCAGCCCGGCCGGCTGACGACCGAGGCGGCGAGGTGCTGCGAGAGCGTCGGGGTGTGGAGGTCGGCGGACTGCTTGAGGCGGGTCGCGGCGCCCAGCACCTCGGCCGGGCCGACCATCCAGCCCAGCCGCAGCCCCGGGGCGAGGGTCTTGGAGAACGTCGACAGCCACACGGCCCGATCGGTGAGCGTGATCATGGGGTCGGGCTGCTCGCCGGCCCAGCGCAGCGCGCTGTAGGGGTCGTCCTCGACGATGACGAAGCCGTACCGCTCGGCCAGCGCGACGAGGTGCAGGCGTCGAGCGGCGGGCAGCGTCGTGCCGGTGGGGTTCTGGAGCGAGGCGCAGGTGTAGACGAGCTTGGGCCGCTCGCCCGCCTCCAGCAGGGCCTCGAGGG
>DATHEV010000972.1:0-2031 GCA_035318405.1 Iamia sp. | reverse complement strand
GCATCGTCGACCCAGCGCACGTACACCGGCGTCAACACGGCGCCGTCGTGGGGCGAGGGGAACCGGATCACCTTCACCCGCAAGGTGGGCACCGGCGACAACGAGATCATGGTCATGAACGCCGACGGCACGGGCCTGGTCGCGGTCACCAGCAACACCGCCGACGACCGCAACTCGCGCTGGGTCACCCCGGAACGGGTGACGTTCCAGAGCAACCTGTCCGGCTTCTTCGACATCGTCAACGTCAACGTCAACGGCTCGGGTCGCGTCGTCGTGCTCACCGGTGCGACCCAGCCCGTGCTGGCGCCGAGCGGCCAGCACATGGCCTTCATCAACGGCAACGGCTCCGGCCAGGAGCTCAACGTGGGGAAGGCCAACGGCACCGCCCGGATCCGCCTCACCACCGATGCCGGCAAGGACGAGACGCCCGACTGGGGCGCCAAGCCCATCAGCCTCGTCCCCCGCGAGCAGAGCGTCACGAACATCCAGGCCGTCCCGACCGGCCTCTCCGCCATGGTGACGTTCCACACCTCCCGCCTCACCGATCGTGCTCGCGTCGAGCTGCGTCAGAACGCCACCTTCATGCGGTTCCAGATCCGACCGCTCGGCTCCCCGACGAAGGACCACTCGATCGTGGTCAAGCTGCTCAGGCCCGGCGTCCCCTACACGATCACCGTCATCACCCCGAAGGTCCTCACCAGCGGCTCGGTGGTGACCAACGGAGGCACCGTGACGACCCACACCCGCAGGGTCGAGGTCACCGGCCAGTACGCCGAGGTGATCGACGACGGGGACGACAACAGCTGTGGCGAGCTCAACTTCTTCACCGACATCGGCGAGGAGTCCCGGGCCTGGGGCGGCGGGATGGACCCGGCGACCTACGACGTCTGCGACGGCCAGATCTGGGACCCGCAGGACCGGACGCTCGTCGTCGAGGGCGTCGTCGACGACGACGTGGTGATCGAGTTCCGGGGGCGAGAGGACGACTGGTACACGTTCTGCTACGAGACCGACGACTGCTACGACACCGCCGTGGCCGACGTGACCCTCCCGGTCAACGCCTTCGAGGCCGACGGGATGGCGGGCTCGGCGACCGCGCACGTGACCCCCAACGACGGCAACGAGCTCGAGCTGATCTGGCACTACAGCTGGAAGGTCAGCTACCACGCCTGAACCCTCTGACGGAGTGAAGAGGACGGCCGCCGGCGGAGACGCCGGCGGCCGTCGTCGCGCCCACGCTGACCAGGCTCGATGACCGGTTGAGCAGGCGCTGCTCACGACCCGGGGGGTGGTTCGGCAGGAGGCTCTGGGGGTTCCCACCCAACCGACTCTCAGGAGAGATCATGTGGACACCGACCACCTTCCGAGCCCGGGCCGCGGCCCTCCTCGCCGGGCTCATCGCGGCCACGGCGATGGCGCCGCTGCTCGGACCCGCCGCCCCCGCCGCGGCGGCGCCCAGCGACGGGCGCATCATCTTCGCCAGCGACCTCTGGGGCGACTTCGACATCTACTCGATCAACGAGGACGGAACGGGGCGGACCACGCTCACCGGCTCGTCCGCCGACGACATGAGCCCCGTCTGGTTCGGCACCAGCAAGATCGCCTTCGCCAGCAACCGTGACGGTGACTTCGACATCTACACGATGAACGCCGACGGCTCGGGCGTCACCCAGATCACGCAGTCACCCGGCTTCGACGGTCGGCCGACCTGGTCGCCCGATGGCACCAAGCTGGCGTTCGTCAGCGCCCGGAGCGGCACGAACCAGATCCACATCCAGAGCGTTGCCGCCGTCGGCGCGGTGTCGACCCAGCGCACCTACAACGGAGCCAACACGGCACCGTCGTGGGGCGCCGGCAACCGGATCACCTTCACCCGCAAGGTGGGCACCAGCGACAACGAGATCATGGTCATGAACGCCGACGGCACGGGCCTGGTCGCGGTCACCAACAACACCGCGGACGACCGCAACTCGCGCTGGGTCTCGCCGACCCGGCTCACCCTCCAGAGCGACCTGTCCGGCTTCTTCGACA
>DATHEV010000971.1:0-4728 GCA_035318405.1 Iamia sp. | reverse complement strand
TGACCGGTCTGGTCGATCGCAGGATCGGCTATGCCAGTCGCTGGGCCATGATCGCCTGCGCCTCGTTCGTGGCGCCCTACGTGTGGCTGGCTTGGGCGGGTCGAGAGGAGTTCCCGGCGGTCGCCTACGTGGTCATCGGTGTGCTCGCCGTCCTCCTGGGCTTGAACGCTCTGATCGGCGTCGTGCGGAACGTGCGCAACGAGCAGCGTCCCGAACCACGTCTGGACGAAGCGTAGGAGCGGCGCCGCCGCCGAGCGCGCATGGTCGCGCTCGGCCGGGGCACCTCTAGGAGCGCTCGCCCACGGGGGCGGCGTCGAGCGAGGGGAGCTTCCAGCGCTCGGCCTCGCCGGGCTGGACGGCCTCGAGGGTCCAGGCCCAGAAGTCCGGGTTCTCGTCCGCCGTGACCTGGTACTCGTGGCCCTGGAGGGGCATGGCCACCGGCACGGGCGTGCTGCCCATGTACTCCTGGCCGACCCCGATGATGTCGAACGGCAGGCGGTAGGTGCCCTTGAACACATCGAGCAGCCAGTCGTCGATCAGGGCGACGAGGGTGGTCGAGCCGGCCCGGAAGGCATCGAGCCACCCGGCGCGGTAGAGGTGCTCGATGACGCCGGTGCTGCGGACGTCGGTCCGGACCGTCAGCGACGACAGCTCGCACACGGGGTCCGGATGGGTGTGGTCGGTGCGCTCGAACTGGCCCACGGGCAGGTCGGCGTAGGGCCCGAAGATCGTACGGACCACCCCGATGACCTCGTCCTCGTCGTCCATCACGGCATGGAGCCGCGAGTTCGACTCCCAGCGTGCCAGCTCCTCGACCCGGTGGCGGGGCGACTCGTCGCAGTAGTGGACCTGGCGATAGATGTCGTAGACGAAGGCCTCGGCCTGCATCCACAGGTCGCCACCCGTGATCGTGACCATCCGGTGGCCGGGCTGGAGCTCGGCGGGACGGCCGCTCGGCGGTCGGGCGTCGCGGAGGTCGATGACCTCCTCGGCGTGGGCGAGGTCGGTGCCGACGGCGATGGCGTCGTCCGCCGTGGGCTCCTGCTGGTGCTGCTGGAGCAGGTGCTCGGTGACGCCGTCCCGCAGGTCGATGACGACGTCGTCGCCCAGCGGTGGAACAGGGGTCTCGTCGGAAGGTCCCATGGTCGGGCCTCTCCTCCTGTGGTGGTTCGGCGCGCGTCTCTTGTACCCGGACGGTACGCGGGACGCGCGATGTGTATCGGGATGGGACATGTTCTGGGTTCGCTCAGCCGGGTCCCAGGAGCCCGTCGCCCAGAGTCAGCGACTCGGCGGGGGCAGGAGCGGCGAACAGGTTGCCCTGAGCGTGGGTGCAGCCCAGCTGGGCCAGCACCTCCAGCTGGGCCTGGTCCTCGATGCCCTCGGCGATGACGTCGAGGCCGAGGGCGCGGCCCACGGCCACGACGGCCTCGACGACGGCCCGCCCGCCGGGCTCGCGAAGCCGGCGGCCGATCGACGGGTCGATCTTGAGGAAGTGCATCGGGAGCGAGCGCAGGTGGGCGAGCGAGGCGGTGCCGGTGCCGAAGTCGTCGATGCCGAGCCGGACGCCGAGGGCGGCCAGGGTGCGGAGGCGGTCGAGCGCCTGGCTGTCGGCCAGCAGGAGCGTGGGCTCGGGGATCTCGATGTTGATGCGGCTGGCGTCGACCCCGGTGCGGGTGAGCGAGCTGCTGACCCGCTCGAGCAGCGAGTCGGTGGCCAGCTCGGCGCCGCTGAGGTTGAGCCACATCGACAGCGGGCCGATGCCGGCGTCGTCCCAGCCCTGCATCTGCTCCAGGACGTTGTCGAGGACCCAGCCCGCCAGCAGGACGAGCAGCTCGGCGTCCTGGACGCCCTCGAGCAGGCGGCCGGGCGGGCGGGTGCCGGCGACCGGGTCGACGATGCGGAGGAGGGCCTCGGTGCCGACGGCCCGTCCGGTGCGGAGGTCGATGACGGGCTGGTGGTAGAGCCGCAGGCTGTCGGTGTCGAGGGCCAGGCGCAGCGCCTCGGCGACGGGCGGGCGGGCCGCCGCCGCCTCGGACCCGACGGTGACCTGGTGACGGTTCCGGCCGGTGCTCTTGGCCTGGTACATCGACAGGTCGGCGTCGCGCAGCAGGGCGTCGGCGTTGGTGTGCTCGGAGCCCGAGAGGACGACGCCCACGCTGGCGGTGACGTTGAGGACGTGATCCTCGAGGTGGAACGGCTCGGCGATGGCGGCCCGGACCTTGCTCGCCAGCAGGCCGGCCCGCTCGGCGTCCTTCACGCCGCTGGCCAGCACGACGAACTCGTCGCCGCCCAGGCGGGCCACGGTGTCGTCGGTGCGGATCGAGTCGCGCAGGCGCCGCGCCACCTCGACCAGCAGGGCGTCGCCGATCTCGTGGCCGTGGGTGTCGTTGACCCACTTGAAGTGGTCGAGGTCGATGAACATCAGCGCGAACGGGACCTGCCCGCGGTTGGCGGTGGCCCGCTCGAGCCGGTCGCGCAGCAGCAGGCGGTTGCCGAGCCCGGTGAGCGGGTCGTGCAGCGTCTGGTGGAGCAGCTTCTCCTCGGTGTCGCGCCGGGCCGTGATGTCGTTGACCTGGGCGATGGCGAAGGGGCTGAGGTGGTCGGGGGTGGTGACGGCCGAGACGGCCAGCTCGACCACGCCCTCGGAGCCGTCGTGGCGGCGCAGGCGGCACTCGACCCGGCCACGGCGGCCGAGGGTGGTCTCGGCCAGGGCGCCGTCGATGAGGTGACGGTCGGCCTCGGGCGCCAGGTCGGCCAGGCGCAGCGGCTGCGAGTCGACGAGGCCCAGGTCGAGCAGGGCCCGCAGCTCGGAGTTGGCCTCGCGGATCGTCCCGTCCAGCTCGACCAGCGCCATCGGCGTCGGGGCGTGGATGAAGGCGGAGCGGAGGGCATCGACCGTGTCGCGGTGGTCGTTCTCGGCCCGGCGCCGGCTGGTGATGTCGTGCAGCTCGACGTCGGCCTCGATGGAGGCGGCGGTGGTGACCGCCTCGACCTGGAGACGGACCCAGACCGCCGGCGGCTCGTCCGGCCGGGGCAGGGCGTTCTCGTCGGGTGGTGCCACCCGGGCGGCCAGGCGGACCTCGTGCTCGACCGAGCCCAGGTCGCCCCGCAGCACGGCGTCGAGCAGGGCGCGGAGGGCGGCCCGGTCGCCGTGGTCGATCAGGTCGATGAGCCGGTGCCCGATCAGGTGGTCGGGATCGGCCTCGAAGAAGCGGGCCAGCGCCGGGTTGGCGGCGGCGATGACGCCGTCGCGGGCCAGCCGGGCCCGGCCCGACGGGGCCTGGTGGAAGGCGGCCGAGGCGCGGTGCGCGGCCCGGGCCAGGTCGCCGGCGCGGGCATGGAGCTCGGTGATGAGCAGCAAGCGGCCGTGGTCGGTGGGGGCCGGGTCGGCGATCGAGGCCGTCGCCGGCTGGAGGTCGACGCCGTGGATGTCGACCCACCGGGTCGGACCGCCGTCGCCGGGCTGGATGCGCACGCCGACGGCGTCGTCGGCCACGCGGCGGGCCACGGACAGGACGCGGCCGTGGTCGGACTCGTCGACCACGGCGGTGATGCCGTCGCGGGCGAGGATCCGGGCGGGTGTGGCGGCCAGCTCGGCCAGCGCGGGGCTGACGGCCGCCGTCGAGCCGTCGGGGTCGATGACGCAGGCGGCGACGCCGACCAGCTCGGCCCGGCGTCCGTCGGGCAGCACGGTCACGAGCGTCTCGCCCGGATCGGGGTCGGGTCGCGGCCCGGCGCCCCGGACGACGACCTCGACGTGGGCGGGATCGCCCCGCAGGGTCAGCAGGGCGTGGCCGCCCGCCGGAAGAGGGAGGGCGACCTGGGCGTCGACCGGTCGGGCCAGATCGCCGACCAGGGCGACCACCGACGGCTGGGCCGACGGCGGCAGGTGCTCGAGCCCGACGATGGCGGGGCCGGTCTCGTCGCCCCGCGCGTCGGCATCGGCCCGGGCCAGGGTGTGGGCGCGGCACACGACCCAGCGGCCGTCCCAGAGGCCCCCCGGCTCGCTCACGCCATGTCTCCCGGCGCGGCGCGACCCGATCGACAGCGGGTGGGAAGAGAGGGTGTCGGCGACGTCATGGGAGGGAGGCGGTGCAGGTCCCGGACGTCACCTGTCGTGGTGGAACGCCCGCTGGGAGCATTGTTTCACAAACACGCTCCGTGTTCAAACTCCCACTACGACCTCTTTCCGTGGTCGTCCGTAGTCCGTACGACCTGGGTCGCGAGAGCCCTCCAGCACGCCTCGCGCGTGCTTCAGGGCATGCAGGGCCGGGGCGCGTCGCGCCGCCGGCGGGGTCCGAACCGGCCCTAGCGGCCGGCGGGCCCGGTCGCCTCGCCACGTCCCGGCCGGACCGTCCGGATCACCCGGCGACCGGCGCTCACGACCACCCCCACCGCCCCGGCGACGATCGTGGCGAGGAGCGTCGTGCCCGTCGGGTCCATGGCCGCCGCCGTCCCCACCACGGCCGCGTCCACAGGCGGATCCATCCCCTCGTCATCACCCACCCCCCGACCGTACCCGCCGCCGACCCCACCGGCCTCCCGCCGCCGACCCGATAGTCTCTCCCCCTCCCCCCGGGGACGTAGCTCAGCTGGCTAGAGCACCTGCTTTGCAAGCAGGGGGTCGTGGGTTCGAGTCCCATCGTCTCCACTCGAGGACTGGAGCTGGTCCCCTTCCTGGCCACCGGCGGAACGATGGTCCTCGTCGCGGCCAGACTGGCGTTCGCC
>DATHEV010000970.1:0-9258 GCA_035318405.1 Iamia sp. | reverse complement strand
CGGCGGTGACGCCCGAGAGGTCGCTCCAGCGCACCGCCGTGGTGGGGTCGTCGCAGGCGGCGAAGACCTCGGACCAGACCATGATCGACGCCAGGTGGTCGCCGCCGACGTGCAGCTCGCGGATCACGACGTCGTCGACGGTGGCGGCCCAGCCCTCGACGCCGCGGTGGATCGACAGCCGGTATGGCCGGCCGGCCTGCCACACCAGGTCACGCGTGTTGGGGTTGGCCAGCGCCGACGGCAGGGCGCTGGTCGAGCCGTCGAGCTCGCGGCCGTCGCTGCCGTACCCACCCCAGTTGACGGCCGTGCCACCCGGGTGCCGGGGGTGGTGCTGGAGCCCGGTGTGGCCCCCGCCGAGGCGGCGCCCGAGCCCGGTGCCCTCGACGAAGCTCGCCTGCAAGGCCCAGAAGTACAGCCGATCGACGGCGGGAGGGTCGACGACGGTGAGCGTGGCCCCGACCTCGGCCAGGGCCGGCGCCGGGCCGTCCCACAGCCACTCGAGGTGGAACGAGGACGCGGCGTTGGACGATGTCGGGAGGCCCGTCGTCCGCTCGGCCGGCGCCCACAGCCGGTCGACGACGTGTCGCCAGCTCACCGTGAGGAGAAGTGGACGGGGTCGCCGAACGAGCCGCCCTGCTCCTGACGACCCTGGCGAGAGGTCCAGCGCCACTGCACCGACAGGCGGGGTCCGACCCGGTGGGCGACCTTGGGCACGGCGTGCTCCCACCCGGCCTGGCAGGCACCGCCCATGACGAGGAGGTCGCCCTGGCCCGGCGCCAGGTCGACCACGGCGCCCTTGTCGGGCAGGTCGTGGGCGTAGCGATTGCTCCGGGGTCGGAGGGCGAAGGGGCGGCGGTGACCCACGACCAGCAGGGCGATGCGGGTGTCGTCGAGCCACTTCATGTCCCGGTCGCGGTGGAAGGCGACGCTGTCGCGGCCGTCGCGGTACCAGGCCACTGCGGGGGCGGCGAAGCGGACGCCGTAGCGGTGCTGGAGGGCCCGGTGGACGTCGTGCAGCACCGGGTGCGGTGGCCGGTCGAGCGGGTAGCCGGAGCCGAGGCGGGGGACGTCGACCCAGTGGTCGTAGCGGAACAGCTTGCCCTCGCCCCACTCCAGGTTGCCGGTGAGGGCGGCGACGAGGTCGTCGGGCTCGGTGACCACACCCCGGGCCACGTCGACCCACGAGGCCTCGTCGAGCCAGGTCCGCTCGAAGTGCACGTCGCGCCGCAGCACCGAGCGGGAGTCGGTCACCTGGTCCACGCCCCCAGGCTACGACAGGGGTGCGACAGCCGTTCCGTGTGCGGAAGGCCACCGGACAGGTGGTTCTCCGCACGCGGAACGGCCCTAGCCTCGGCCGCTGTGTCTGCACGGGAGCCGATGACGGCGAAGCTGGAGGGGTTCGGGACGACGATCTTCGCCGAGATGTCGGCCCTGGCCGTCGAGACCGGGGCCATCAACCTGGGCCAGGGGTTCCCCGACACCGACGGGCCGGCCGTCGTGCTCGAGGCCGCCGTCGAGGCCATCCGCACCGGAGCCGCCACCGGCGCCAACCAGTACCCGCCGGGGCCGGGGATCCCCGCGCTGCGGCAGGCGATCGCCGCCCACCAGTCCCGCTTCTACGGCATCGAGCTCGACCCCGACACCGAGGTGCTCGTCACCACCGGCGCCACCGAGGCCCTCGCCGGCGCCCTGCTGGGCATGCTCGACGCCGGCGACGAGGTGGTCACCTTCGAGCCCATGTTCGACAGCTACGCCGCCGGCATCGCGCTGGCCGGCGCCCGGGTCAGTCCGGTGCTGCTGGCCCCGGCCGAGGACGGGGCGTACCACTTCGACCCCGACGCGCTGCGGGCCGCGGTCACACCCCGCACCAAGGTCCTGCTGCTCAACACGCCCCACAACCCGACCGGCAAGGTGTTCGACGCCGACGAGCTGGCCCTGGTCGCCGAGGTGTCGATCGAGCACGACCTGATCGTCGTGACCGACGAGGTCTACGAGCACCTCGTCTTCCCCGGGTCCACCCACGTCCCGCTGGCGACGCTGCCGGGGATGGCCGAGCGGACGCTCACCATCAGCTCCGGTGGCAAGACGTTCAACACGACCGGCTGGAAGATCGGGTGGGCGTGCGGCCCGGCGCCGCTGGTGGCCGCGGTCCGCGGGGCCAAGCAGTTCCTGACCTACGTGAGCGGTGGCCCGTTCCAGCCCGCCATCGCCGCCGGGCTCGGGCTCGACGACGCCTTCTTCGCCGGTCTCGGCCCGGCCCTGGCCGACAAGGCCGACCGTCTGGGGGCGGGCCTGCGGGCCGCCGGGTTCACCGTCTTCGCCCCGCAGGCGACCTACTTCACCACCGTCGACATCCGGCCCCTGCGGCCCGACGGCGACGGGATGGCGTTCTGCCGCGAGCTGCCGGCGCGCTGCGGAGTCGTGGCCGTGCCCAACCAGGTCTTCTACGCCCGGCCCGAGCACGGACGGCACCTGGTCCGCTTCGCCTGCTGCAAGCGGGACGAGGTCCTGGACGAGGCGGTCTCCCGTCTGGCTACCTTGGCCCCGTGACCACGCCTGAGGTGCCTGAGGGCCACGTGCGGATCGCTGCCGTCCAGCACGACATCGCCTGGAACGACCGCGAGGCCAACTTCGCCCACCTCGCCCCGCTGGTGGCCGCCGCCGCCGGGGCGGGCGCCGGGATCGTCCTGCTGAGCGAGACGTTCTCGACCGGCTTCGCCGTGGAGGAGCCCGACCTCGGCGAGCCCGAGGGCGGGCCGTCGGCGCAGTTCCTGCTCGACCAGGCCCGCACCCACAACGTGTGGGTGGGCGGCTCGTGCCCCGAGGTGCCGGCCGACGCGCCGACCGACGACCAGCGCCCGTTCAACTCGTTCGTGCTGGCCGGGCCGGACGGCACCACGCACCGCTACCGCAAGATCCACCCCTTCACCTACGCCGGCGAGGAGCGCTTCTTCCGGGCCGGCACCGAGCTGGTCACCGTCGAGGTCGCCGGGCTCCGGCTCAGCCTGTTCGTCTGCTACGACCTGCGCTTCGCCGACGAGATGTGGCAGGTCGCCCGGGACACCGACGTGTACCTCTTCCCGGCCAACTGGCCCGAGGCCCGGCGCCACCACTGGTCGACGCTGCTGCGGGCCCGGGCCATCGAGGACCAGGCCTACGTGGTCGGCGTCAACCGGGTGGGCACCGGCGGTGGGCTCGACTACACGGGCGACAGCTGCATCATCGACCCCGTCGGCGAGGTCCTCGCCAGTGCCTCCCGAGGCGAGTCGATCCTGCTGGCCGACGTCTCGGCCGCCCGGGTGGCGGCGGTCCGGGATCGCTTCCGCTTCCTCCCGGACCGCCGCCCCTGACGAGCCGGGCTAGAGCTGCGGGATCAGGTAGAACATCCGCTCGGCCGTGGGCCCCGGGGCGTACCAGAGGATGTCCCGGACGGTGACGCCGCGGACGACGAACCGCCCGACGATGGGCTGGAGGGAGGCGGCGAGCGGGGCGGTGCCGCTGGGGATCAGCGCGCTGAAGACGGGGTGGCCGGGCACCCTCAGCAGCTCGTCGGGCTCGCCCCCGTCGGACCGCAGGTGGACCCAGATCCCGGCGGCCACCGCGGTGCCATCCACGTCGTTGGCGTACACGTCGGTCTTCCAGGTCCCCACGTCGTCGCCCTCCCAGTAGGTCGACGGCCCGCCGTCGTCGAACCAGAGGATGCCGTCGTTGGTCCCGTCGACGTCACCGTCGGCGACCACCGGCTCGTAGGTGCCGAAGACGGCCTCGGCCGCGGTGGCCCCGATGATGCCGTTGCAGTTGAGGTACCACGCCTCGTCGGCGCCGGCGCCGGGGACGTACCAGAAGAGGTCGGCACAGGAGCCCTCGTTGAACCGGCCGACGAGGGGCTGCGAGCCGGCCGGCGAGGTGATGGACCGGGACACGTGGCCGGTCCCGTGGAACACCCAGATCGCGCCGTTGCCGCCGCCCGGCGCGGCCCACACGATGTCGTCGTAGCCGGCGGTGTCGTCCAGCACGACCGGGGCGTAGGTGCCGTTCACGCTCACCGACCGCGAGGCCCACGTCGTGCCGTCGCTGATCCACAGGCTGTCGGCGGCGGCGCCGGAGGCGTACCAGAGGATGTCGTCGTGGGCGTCGCCGGCGAAGTCCCCGACGACCGGTGCGTAGGTGCCGTTCACAGCGCGGGGCAGCACCTGGCTGGTGAAGTCGGGGACCACACCCTCCGCCGCCGTCCAGATGTGGTCGGTGGCGGCGCCGGGGGCGTACCAGAGGATCTCGTCGAGGTCGTCGATCTCACCGAGGAACTCGCCGACGATGGGCGTGTAGGTGCCGTTGACGGCGACGCCCTCGCTGGTGTGGGTCCAGGTGGTCTCGGCCCCGCCGGCCCCCGCCGGCGGGGCCGGGGCGGGCAGGCCGCCCACGGCCAGGGCGGCCAGCAGGAGAGGCAGGAGGGCACGGGTGGGACGCATGGCGTTCTCCGATCAGGAGTCGATTGCCCCTCCTGACCACCGCCCGGCGCCGCCCTTACGCGTGCGGTCAGATCAGGCTGAGGCCGCCGTCGACGGTGAGGGTCGTGCCGGTGATGTACGACGCCTCGTCGGAGAGCAGGAAGACGGTGGCCGCGGCCACCTCCCACGCCGTGCCCTGGCGGCCGAGCGGCACCCGGGTGCGACCACGCGACGGGCGCCCTCGGGTGGCGGCCCGGCCCAGCGGGGTGTCGATCAGGCCGGGCGCCACGACGTTCGACCGCACGCCGACGCGGGCGCCCTCCAGGGCGACGTGGCGGGAGAGCCCGGCCAGCCCGGCCTTGGAGGCGTCGTAGGCCGGCAGGCTGCTGCCGGGCTGGGAGCCGGCCAGCGAGCCGACGAACACGAACGCGCTGCCCTCGGGCATGCGGGGCAGGGCCAGGCGGGCCGTGAGGAAGGGGGCCCGCAGGTTGACCGCCAACGTGGTGTCCCAGTCGTCGACGCTGGTGCCGATCAGGCCACCGGCGCCCCGCCCGATGCCGACGTTGCTGACCACGCCGTGCAGCTCGGGGACGACCTCGACCATGGCCGCCGCACCCTCTTCGGTGGAGGCGTCGGACTCGACGACGATCGCCCGGCCGCCGACCTCCTCGACGAGCGTGGCGGTGACGGCGGCCCGCGCTCCCACGAGGTCGGCGCACACGACCAGCGCCCCCTCGCGGGCGCAGGCCACGGCGATGGCCCGTCCGTTGCCGAGGGGGGCGTCGGGCTCCGGCGAGGGCTGGCTCCCGGCCCCGACGACGAGGACCGTCCGGCCCTCGAGCCGCCCGCCCTCGCTCATGGGGCTGGCCAGCGGGGGGCGTCGTCCTCGAGGGGGACACCGAGGCTGTTCAGCGTCATCGACACCAGGTGGTAGTGGCCGACGACCATGGGGATCTCGACCATCTGCTTGTCGTCGTAGCGCTCGGCCAGCGCCGCCCAGGTGGTGTCGGACAGGCAGTGGTCGTCGTGGAGCTCGTCGGCGGCCCGCAGGAGCAGGGCGTCGTGGTCGTCCCAGCCGTCGGCGTCGGGCCCGTCGGCGACCCGGGCGATCTCGTCGTCGGTGAGCCCGCTGAGCCGGCCGACGAGGACGTGCTGAGCCCACTCGTACTCCGAGCCGCAGCGCCAGCCGGTGCGCAGGACCAGCAGCTCGCGGTCCCGGCCCGGCAGCTTGCCGGCGAGCAGCTTCCCGCCGAACGGGAGCCACCTGTTGAACAGGCCGGGATGGCGCACGAGGGTGGCGAAGATGTTGACCGTCGGCGTGTCCAGGCCGACCTGGCCCATCAGCGCGGTCTGGAAGTCGTCCATCTCCTCGACCGGGAGCGGCGCGATCCGGGGGGTCTGCGGGCGGGGTCCATGACCAGGAGGCGATGTCGGGGCGGGCACGGCCGGAGTCTGCCGCATCGCTCCACCCGCGAGGCGACCTGGTCGCGGGGTGACAGGGCAGGATCACCGGGTGACGCTCGTCGACTGGCTGTTCCGGGACCGGTCGACGGGACGCATCGTCATCGCCCAGTGGCCCAACGTCAGCCTCGGGATCTTCCTCGTGGCGTCCGTCGTCCGGCGGCTCGCCGACCCGGCGGGCACGGCCGGGACGTTCGTCGCCGTGATCGCCGCCGGCGCGCTGCTGTGGTGGGCCGCCGACGAGGTCGTGCGGGGCGTGAACCCGTGGCGGCGCCTCCTCGGCGCCGTGGTGGGCGGCGCCACGCTCGTCGGCCTCGTAGCGTCAGCCGGGTGAGGGACACGGGGCAGAGCTGCATGACCGATCCCGGCCGCCACCGGGCCGCCGTCGCCGCCCTGCCCGACGACCTCGACGCCCTGATCGGCGTGGTGCAGGGCCTGCTGGTGCACATCCACCTGGCCGAGGTCTACGGCGTCACCGTCGACGACGCCGCCGAGGACGCGGTGCACGAGCGCCGGGTGGAGGCGATCCTCGATCGTGTCCTCGCCCTCGACCCCGCCCCGCTCGACGGGCCCCGACCCGCCGAGCGCCGGGTCCTGGGCAACTGCCGCCAGGTCTCCGTCCTCCTGACTGCGCTGCTCCGCGCCCACGGCCGACCGGCGCGCGCCCGCTGCGGCTTCGGCGCCTACTTCCTCGCCGGGGCGCACGAGGACCACTGGGTGTGCGAGCGGTGGGACGCCGAGGCCGAGCGCTGGGCTCTCGTCGACGCCCAGCTCGACGCCGTCCAGCGAGAGATCTTCGGCATCGACTTCCCGATCACCGACGTGCCACGCGACCAGTTCGTGATCGCCGGCGACGCCTGGAGCGCGTACCGGGCCGGTCGGGTCGACCCCGACGGTTACGGGCTCAGCATCATGGGCGAGGGCGGGCCGTGGTGGATCGCCGGCAACCTGATCCGTGACGCCGCCTCCCTGGCCGGCGTCGAGATGCTGCCGTGGGACGGGTGGGGCGGGATGGTGGTGCCGGGCACCGAGGCGGACGACGAGCGGCTCGCCTTCTTCGACCGCCTGGCCGCGCTGACCGCCGATCCCGACGCCCACCGCGACGAGCTCGACCGGCTGGCGGCCGACGACTGGCGCCTCCAGGTCCCCGACCGCGTCTACA
This sequence comes from Iamia sp., assembly GCA_035318405.1. Taxonomy (GTDB): domain Bacteria; phylum Actinomycetota; class Acidimicrobiia; order Acidimicrobiales; family Iamiaceae; genus Iamia. Next base: position 2,187 of record DATHEV010000970.1, on the reverse strand, counting down.
ACGCCCTGCGCGGCCGCGACGAGCCGGTCTGACGGCTGTCCCGGTCTCTAGGTCAGGCCGTAGCTGTCCCGAGCCAGCACGACGAGATCGCGGAGCAGCTCCCGGTTGAGGTCGAGGTCCGCCGCCGTGAGCTGCATCCGATACTGCCCCCAGCGCGACTGGTAGGTCAGGACATCGATGCCCGCGTCCTCCAGCCGCTGGCTCACGTCATCGGAACGAGGGATCTTGAACTCGGCCAGGAGGTGCTTCTGACGAGGACGGCACGAGACGAAGTTGGTCGCCAGTCCGTTCCGGGCCAGGCCGATGTAGTTCTTGTTGTACTTGAGGGCGACGGTCGGCTCGATCTCGTGGACGATGCCGAGCAGCTCGTCCGCCAGGGCCAGCGTCGCCTTCGATGCCTTCGTCTCCCAGTACGTGCGGTCCCTCGGCTCGTCGATGCCGTCGTCTTCATCGGCCCCGAGGACCATCCGGTCGAGCACCGTCGTGAACACGAGGGTCGTCGCCCCGTGGATCTCGATCGCCTGGACCTGCACGGCGATGATCGGGATGAACCCGTTGAACAGCGAGATCACGTTGAAGAAGCGGGCCGTGATCTCCTCGGCAACGATCACCCCGACGTGGTCGTACTGCGGGTACCTCTTGCGCTCCAGGTCCCAGTACTCGATCGTCCTGATGATGTGGGACTCATCCGTCGCTCCCAGCTGGACCTCGACCTCGTAGCGGGTGTTCGTCAGCGCATCGAACAACAGCAGGTCGAGACGGCCCGCCCGGGGCTGCACCCGCTCCAGGTCCTTCACATCGACATCGCCCAGGCCGAGGATCGTCGTGTCCTCGGCGATGCGTTCCTGTAGCCACTTCTCGGTGAGCACCGGATTCCCCTTCATGGGGACCCTGGTGTGGGGGACGTACGTGAACGACACCGCGTGCTCCTATCACCTGCGCTCGATCGGCGCACGGGCCCACGATTGCCGGCGCGGCCGCGACGAGCCTGTCTGACGGCCATCTGGTAGCCCGGGGGCATGGACCTCCTCGAGGGCATGGCCACCACGCGGGCGATCCGTCGCTATCGGCCCGAGCCGATCCCCGACGACGACCTGAGCCAGATCCTCTGGCACGCCACCCGGGCCCCGTCGGGATCGAACCGCCAGCCCTTCCGGTTCGTGGTCCTGCGCGACGGACCCCGCGCCCGCCGGGCCAAGGCGGTCCTGGGCGAGGGCTTCCGGGCGGCCTGGGACACCAAGGAGGCGGCCGACGGCTACGCCACCGGATCCGGCGCCGCGGCCGACAGCCCGAAGGCGCGCATGGCGACGACGATGCGCCACTTCGTCGACCACCTCGAGGACGTCCCGGTGGTCGTGCTCGCCTGCTACGGCCGCCATCGGGCCCAGAACCCGACCGAGGGGGCATCGGTGTACCCGGCCTGCCAGAACCTCCTCCTGGCCGCCCGGGCGCTGGGCTACGGCGGGGTCATGACCATGTGGCACACCCTGGTCGAGCCCGCCCTGCGGGAGGCCGTCGGCCTGCCCGACGACATCGTCATCGGAGCCACCATCTGCCTGGGCCGGCCGGAGGGGAACCACGGCCCGGTCCGCCGCCGCCCGGTCCAGGAGCTGGTCTTCGACGACCGGTGGGGGGCGCCGGCGCCGTGGGCCACCGACCCGCCCGGCACCCGCTTCACCTCCGCCGGCCCACCCCGGTCCCGCTGAACGGACCACGAGGTGCCTGGCACCTCGTGGTCCTCGGGGTCAGGCCGGAACGCCCACACCGCGGAGGGCGGCGACGGCGAGGCGGGTGGCGCTGACGGCGCTGGTGCCGGCGACCTCGGCCAGGTGGCCGGGGGCGGCGACCCAGTCGCCGGCCAGCCAGAGACCGTCGCCCCGGGCGATGGCGGGGCGGTCCCGCCAGGTGGTGCCGGGGAGGTCGACGGCGCCGGTGGACTCGCGGACGGCCGCCCGGCGGCGCCACTCGACCCGGGCCCGCCAGCCCGGGGAGGCGGCGTCGAGCACCGCCTCCAGCCGGGCCTCGGCGGCGTCGAGCGTCTCGTCCGGGGCCATGCCCCCACTGAGCTGGACGACCTCGGCCCCCTCCGGAGCCAGGCCGTCCAGCACGGCGCTGGGCCGGGTCCAGAAGATGGCCTCGTCCAGGTCGACGACGAGGTACGGATCCCGCGCCCGGGCCAGGCCCACG
>DATHEV010000969.1:0-2419 GCA_035318405.1 Iamia sp. | reverse complement strand
TCGGTGGTCGTGGTGCTGCGGGGAGGTCGGCGACCGCATGGCCATCATCTGGGACAGCGAGCCCGACGCCCGCCTGGTACTGGCCGTGCCAGGCGTGGAGTTCGGCGAGGTCGTCCGCCGCCGGGTGGTTCGCGGCAGGCTCACCACGGACGTGCACGTGTGGGACTTCGGGTGGCCGGCATGAGCGTTGAGGCCATCGTCTGGGCCAAGCGCACCCGCGCCGGCTCCGCCAACCGGAAGCTCCTCCTCCTGATCCTGGCCGACTACGCCGACGAGAACTGGTCGTGCTTCCCCGGCCAGCGGCTCCTGGCCGACCAGACCGAGCTGGGCGAACGCACCGTCCGCCGGATCCTCTCCGAGATGGAGACCGACGGCCTGTTCCGCCGCGAGCACCGCCAGCGCGCCGACGGGAGCCGCACGTCAGACCGGTTCATCCTGGCCGGCGTCGAGGCCGAGAAGGCCCAGGATCCAACCGGCCAACCACGACAGCCAACCGGCCAACCACGACAGTCCAACCGGCCAGCTGTGGCCGGGCGTGAACCGACAGGTGATCCGCAAGTGGAACCGCAAGGTTCCCCCCTACCCCCCGCCGGCCAGCTGGCTCTCGTGAGCGACCACCCGCCGCCCGTCGTGCGCCGAGACGACTCGCTCACCCTCGTCGGGTTTGACGCTTTCTGGCGGGTCTTCCCGCGCAAGGCCGGGAAGCTGGCCGCCCAGCAGGCCTGGGCGAAGGCCGTCCGTCGGGCGAACGCGGCCGACATCATCGCCGGGGCCGAGCGCTACGCCGCCGACCCGAATCGCGAGGACCGGTTCACCAAGTACCCCGAGGGGTGGCTGAACGCCGGCATGTGGGCAGACGATCCCTTCCCCGATCGCACGCCGTCGCCCCGGGCGGGTACCGGCGGCCGTATGGCGACCGGGCTCAACCTCCTGAACGAGCGGGCGCAGGGCGCCACGCGGGCGCTGGGGGCGGGATCATGAGCAGCTCGATGGTGACGGACGCGGACATCGCCCAGGTGCTGGGTGCCCTGTCGCTGAACTACAACCGGCCGTTGGACGACGCGACCACGATCGACGGGCTCCTGATGCTGTGGCGGACGGGGATCGGTGGTTGCGCGATCGAGGACGTGGTGGCGGGGCTCGACATCATCCTTCGTGACGAGAAGGTGGATCGGTTCCCGACGGTGGCCCAGTTCCGGGCGGCGACGATCGCGGCGAATCGGCGGCGCCGGCACGAGGCGGAGACCGCGTCTCCGTCGGGGACGGTGGCGTGTCTCCAGTGCCGCGATGGTGGGTGGCTCGACCTGGGCGATGACGAGGATCACCAGTGGTGGGTGCAGAAGTGCCCGTCGGGGTGTACGCCGCCGTTGACCCAGCATCGGCAGAAGCTGCCGGTGTTCCGGGCGGCGAAGCGGGGCCCGTCGACGGGTGGGCCGACGCAGCTCCAGCTGTCGCGCGAGACGTTGGCTGACGCCATCGCCGGCCAGCACCGGGCGACCGGCGACCGCGATGCCGGCCCGTTCTGACCGGGTGTGGGCGCCGCCGTCGGTGCCGGTGGGGAACTGCACGGCGTCGATCTCGTGGACGGACCACACCCAGCCCGAGGTGGGCCCGATCTGTTCGTGGTGCTGGTGGCCCGTGAACCAGCACCCGGCCGTTACCGCGCTTGCACGTGATGTGTGAGCGCGGTAACATCGGCCTCGTGCCCACCGACACCCCCACCCGCAACCCGGCCTTCCTTCCCGTCACGGAAGGTCTGCACCCCGAGGTCGCCGAGGCCACCGTGATGGCGATCGGCGGCTACGTGAGCGCCTACGAGCGGCGCGGCGCCGAGATCGTCTACCTGGTCCTCTTCACCGACGGCGACCACATCCGCACCGTGTTCGACTTCCTCCCCGGCTGGAACGACTCCGAGGCCTACGGCGGCCACGACGTGGCCGGCACGTTGGTGCAGTCCTCCATGGCCGACGCCGCCCGCTACGTGGCCGAGCGCTACGCCCCCGCCCCCGAGGTCCTGGTGTGACCGGGCCCGTCCCCGCCATCGTCACCGGCACGAACGTCGAGCTGGTCCACGCTGCCACCCGCCTCGGGTACCTCCGGCCCGACGACCGGGTGGTCGACCTGACCTACGGGCGGGGCGCCTGGTGGCGCAAGGGTGCCCCCGAGGACCTGGTGCCGGTGACCCCGCCCATGGACTTCCGGGCCACCGGCCTGCCGGCCGCTGCGTACGACGTGGTGTGCTTCGACGGCCCCTATCGGCTGAACGGCACTCCGGACCTCGGTGACTTCGACGACCGCTACGGGATCACCGAGGCGATGACGTGGCAGGACAGGCACCAGCTGTTGCGCGACGGCATCGACGAGGGGCTCCGGCTCCTGCGTTCCCGGGCCGACGGCCAGCGGGGCGGCCTGCTGTGGG
>DATHEV010000968.1:0-3694 GCA_035318405.1 Iamia sp. | reverse complement strand
TAGAGGAGCCACGCACCGAAGCCGACGGGCACGGCGATGCGGCGCCGACGGGTGATCATGCGCAGGCCGAGGGGGAGGGCGAAGACGGGCCAGATGAACGCCCCCATGCCCAGGGCCCACCAGATCGGGAAGGCTCCGATGCACAAGGTGATGGGCCAGTGGGGCGGGAGCCGGCGGATCCGCTCCCGGGCCCCGCGGCCGACCACGCTCGCGCCCAGGGCGCGCCACGAGGGGCGCGGCCGGGCCGGAGCGTGGGCGAGGGCCATCAGATCCCCCGGCCCCCGGCCTGGAGGACGCGCAGGACCCACTCGGAGCGCACCGCCCCGGAGGCGACCAGCAGGGCGAGGTAGGCGCGCGGCTCGCGGCGGTTGTGGCCCAGCGCCCGGCGGGCGGTGGTCCAGGCGCCGCGGCGGTCGCCCATCGAGGCGTGGGCGAAGGCCTGCTGGCCCTCGATGCGGGCGAGGCCGGCGGGCTCCGAGGCCAGCTCGGGGTGGCTGGCGACGATGTGGTCGAGGGCGTCGATGATCGTGCGCCACCGCTCGGCGAAGAACGACGAGCGGTGCCAGAACACCTTGGCCAGCGGCAGCTGCACGGCGCCGATGTCGGCCCGGCGGGCGGCCCGCAGCAGGAGGTCGTAGTCCTCGGCGTAGCTGCCCGGCAGGACCTCGTCGACCAGGCCGATCCCGTCGACCAGGGCGGCCCGGCGGAACAGGTAGGTCGACGGGTGGGCCTCGGACACGCGGGATCGCAGGAGATCGGTGTGGGTGATGTGGTCCCGGTCGAGCACCCGGGTCGAGACCTTGCCCCGGGCCTCGACCAGCACGCCGGTGGTGACGAGCTCCATGTCGGGCTCGGCCGCCAGCCGGGCCACCTGGGCGTCGAGCTTGCCCGGCAGCCAGAGGTCGTCGTCGTCGCAGAAGGCCAGCAGGTCGGTGGTGGCGGTGGTGATGCCGGTGTTGCGGGCGCCGGCCAGGCCGGGGACCCGGGTGTTGCGCAGGGTCCGCACCCGGCGCCGACCGCCCGCGGGCCCGGTGCCCTCCCGCTCGAGATCGGGCTCGGGCTCGGACTGGTCGAAGATGGCCAGCACCTCGATGTCGCCCGGGTAGCGCTGGTCGACGACCGCCTCGACGGCCCGCCGCAGGAGCACCGGGCGGTCGCGCGTGGCGATCACCACGGCCACCGTCGGGTGGTCCGGATGGGTCATGGCAGTGTCGGTGCGCGGCGCGTCCACATCCTCCCCATCGGTCAGCGGGGGCGTCCCATGTAGCCATAGGCCGCGAGGAAGGGCGAGGTCAGGGCGGTGACCACCCGGCGGTCCGATGCCGGCAGCGCCTGTCTCCAGGCGTCGTCGCGGCGCAGGGGGATGGTGCCGGTGCGGAACCGCATCGGGTTCCCGGCCACCGAGTGGCTGGGCCCGAGGCGGGCGCCCTCCGGGGTGAGGAAGTCGTCCCACCCCGGCTCGAGGGCCAGGCCGGTGGGGGTGAGGATGCGGCGGAGGGCGGCGGCCGGGTCGTCGAGGAGGTCCTCGTAGCGCAGCCGGTCGACCGGAGCCCCGGTGGCCCGGAGGGCGGCCAGCATCAGGTTGAAGGCGTCCCACCACCCGGCGGCCGAGACGGGGGAGTAGGTCGGCATCAGCTCTCCGGACCCGGTCTCGGGCCGCTCCACCTCCTTGGTCCAGGAGTAGGCCACGCCCCGGCTGTCGCGGACGAGGTGGACGAAGCGGACGTCGACGGCGCGCAGGTGGCGGAGGGTGAAGGCGGTGGAGGCGTGCTTGGACGAGTCGACCAGCACGGTGGCCCCGCTGACGGTGGCCGCCGCCCGGTACAGCCGCTCGAGCCGCTCGACGTGGTCGGCCAGGTCGCGCCGGAAGGCGGGCGTGGCCGGCACGGTCAGGAGGGGCAGGTGACGGTTGCGGTCGACCCGGCGCTGGAGGGCCTGCCACCCCTCGCCGTCGACGGTGTCCCACCCGCCGAAGGCCTCCTTGCCCACGGGTCCCCAGAACGGGCAGCTCGTCAGCGGTTCGCCGCACCCGCACGTCTCGCCGTCGACCAGGCCCCGGCTGGGCAGGTGCACGACCTCACCGAGCGTCGCCACCCCCGGCACCGCCCCCAGCAGCCGCTCCAGCAGCGTGCTCCCGCTCCGCCCCGACCCCCCGATGTACAGGACGGTCGGCCGCTCGACGCTCGGCTCCCCCCCGAACTCGGTGGGGTAGGTGCCCGAAACCGGTCGTCTACCCCACCGAGTTCCGGCAGACGGCGCGGTCATCGGGTGAGGATGCCGTCGACGAGGTCGCCGAAGAGGGTGACGGCCGGGGGCGGGCGGCCGTCGTCGACGGCCACGGCGTAGGGCGCGGGGTCGTCGAGGGCGGCGTCGAGGTGGGCCCGCAGGCCGGGCTCGGAGTCGACGCACAGGGCCATGCCCCGGGTGTCCATCCAGCGGCCAAAGGCGACCTGGTGGTCGTCGACGACCTCGCCCAGGCGGGCCAGGCGGGGGACGACGACGGGCAGCCGGCCCGAGGTGCGGGCGTCGAGCACGGTGCCGGGGCCGGCGTGGCCCACCACGATGCGGGCCCGGCCCATGAGGCCGGGGATGTCGGCCGGGTCGAGCATGGCGTGGCCCTCGGCGTGGCGGGGGGCCGGGGCGGTGCCGTGCTGGACGAGGCAGAGGACGTCGGGGTGGTCGGCGGCCCACCCGTCGACCCAGTCGACCAGGCGGGCGAAGGGGTGGTGGTCGGTGCCGAGGGTGACCACCAGGTGCAGCGGCCGGTCGTCGGCTGCCGAACTCGGGGGGAAAGGTGACCCTGTGGGGGCACCTTTCCCCCCGAGTTCGGGGCGGGGCTCGTTCACAGGAGGGGGCCGATCACGATGCTGCCCTTGTAGTGCTGCTGCTGCTCCGGCCACTGGACGCAGAACAGGTCGGTGACGGGCCGGCACATGCGGCCGGTGAGCGTGGGGCTCTCGACCCGGTCGAAGACCTCGACGTAGACGGTGGCGATGCCCATGCGCCGGGCCAGCCAGAAGAAGGGCACGGCCACGCCGGCTCCGTCGCTCACGACCACGTCGGGCCGCTCGGCGCGCAGGACCCGCCGGGCGAGGAGGAGGTTGCGGAGCAGGTTGGGGATGTTCCGCGTGGTCGGGTGGTGGGCCCACACCGTGCGCTCGCCGGCCAGGTGCGACCGGGCATCGGCCTTGTCGAAGGTGACCCACGTGCGGTCGTGACGCTCCCACCACGGCTTGAGCCGCAGCAGCTGGGTGAGGTGGCCGCCCGCCGAGCACACGAGGAGCACGTGGCTCTGGGGGGGTCGGTGCGCCTCGGTCACCGGGTCGACTGTAACGGTCACCCGTCCGGGCCCCGGGGCATCATCCGGACGGGTCAGAACGCCCACCGATGGGGCGATCCGGGAGGTCGCCCGCACCGCGGTGATCGGTGCGTTCTGACCGCCCGTCACATTGGAGAGGCCTCGCCCGAGACGCCGCCGACTTGCCCTGGACGGCCTTCGGCTCGGCCTCTCGGGGCCGCCTGGACACCCGCGGCCCGCACCGTCGCGTTCGATGGCGGACGCCGCCGGCCCGACGCTTAGGTTCGGGCCGTGATCCGCCTCGACGCCGCCACCGTGCTGCTCCAGTGGGCCACCGGCGGGCTGGCGTTCCTCTGGGTGACCACCCGCCGTCGCGAGGTCGGTCTCGGGTACGGC